>JAICKT010000370.1 GCA_025927795.1 Parafilimonas sp.
AAAAATACGGAGGCTTGTATTAGTGCACCAATTAATTTCTTTTGGACTGAACACTTTTGTTTTAGCGCTGAGCATAAATCTTGTTGCGAGTTTGAGTAAGTAATTATAAGCATGCAAAAACCATCTTTTAAATTAAATTATAGTGGAAGATTACGATTTTATAAGTTTTTCGTGTATTAAACAGGATATAAATCAAGTACGAGATAATATAGTTACTTTCTACAATAATGAATTTTCAAAATGTTGGGAAATTGAAGAAAATGAAGTGAATATTAAAAGCATTTATTTCCCAAGACCTTTAGCCGGAGGTGCTCATTTTATGAAAATATTATTATGGGAACCAATAGATAGTAAAGGTTGGACAATTTTTATGAATAACTATCAAGATGGTGGTCACTCCTTAATATATAATTTATCTAAGCTTGATGATTATAAGATATACTTTGTTCGAATGTCAAATTTATATAATCAATATCCTGCTTATACTTTTGAATTCTTATCAAAAGACAACACAAGAATAATACAATCAATCAAAGACGATAATAAATGGAATTTTTATGCGAAAGGAGAAATTTTAAAAATTGAAAACCCAGAAAATTATAATAAGAAAAAAATAAAAGAACGATTAAATAGTGAAATTATAATTCAATATTTATATAAAATCGGTTTTGATGTGAGAAGTTTTAATTTTTGGCACTCTGATAAGGAAGGAATTTACTTATTTCAACATTGCTGGAAATAAACTATAATCAAACTATCATTCCCATCAACGGATCGCTTTTACTTTCTTTTCCTGTTTCAACATGACCGGCATATCTTTTTTCAAACATATTATTGCCATTTATTTTTATGCTGAGATCATACCAGCCATAACTTTTATCAAGATAAAACACAACAGTTTTTTCCATGCCTGCATTTAACTGGAAAGTTTTTTTGGGTTGACGATAAGCGTTATCTGTAATTTCTATTATGTAATTTTTATCGTCGTTGTTTGCAAATTCAAATTGAATATTTCCGGTTAAACTATTTTTTAAATCTGTGTGATAATGTAAAGAAATATCAACCTGCGGATCGTTATCACTGCCATTAAATTTTCTATAAAAACCATTTGGTGCAAATACTTCTAAATGATAATTGTTGTTTTTAAAATCTGAGATATTAAACGAATCTTTTAATTCATCGCCCGCAGTTAAAGCATAATTCCTTTCAAGAAAATCATTGTTCAAATAATTGCGTGCATGTATAATAAATGGTGAACCATTTGCATCTTTTAAAAATTTATTGTTTGCTTTTAAGTTTACTTCAAATGTTTTTTTTGTTGCATTAATGTTGCCGTTTGCATGTAACTCATAAGGCAAAACACATGCACTTCGTATTCCTTTTTCCTGCTGCGGAATATATTGCGATGCATTTGGATTTTTATTGATTAACTCAATTTCGGCAGCAGACAAATTTTTATAATTTGATGGAACATTTTTGAATTTTGCTTTGTGTATGCTTTCAATAAGCGGATCTTTTTTCAAGAACGGAAGTTGCATTGATTGTTCACCATTGTAAGGACGAAACACAGAAGTTAAATCACCGCAAATTGTTCTACGCCATTTTGTAATATTTGTTTCCTGAATATCTTTTGCGAACTTTTTATTTAAAAATGTTTCAAGAAACTGCAGGGTAGAAGTGTGGTCGAACACTTCTGAATTTACATAACCGCCGCGGCTCCATGGCGAAGCAATTACAAGCGGCACACGAAAGCCAAGACCAATTGGTCCGGCTGACTGGTCTTCCAATTTTACATAATCTATTCTTGTGTCAATTCCATCTGAAACTTTGCCTGTTTCAGAATTATTATGTTCCGGCGGAATAAATGTTGGAACATGATCAAAGTATCCATCATTTTCATCATACGCAAGAATAAAAATTGTTTTTTTCCAAACGTCAGGATTTTTTGTAAGTATATCCATTGTTTCAGAAAGATACCAACTGCCAAACCAGGGAGCACTCGGATGATCTGAAAAATTTTCAGGCGCTACCAGCCAGGACACAGTTGGTAATGCACCATTATTTACATCTTCTCTGAATTGATACAACACATCGCCTTTTGGAATATTTATTTTACGGTTTATATCATCATCAGTATAATTCAATGGCGTAAGCGAATGCTGATGCGGATCTTTTGAATTTACAGTAAATGCTTTTTGATGAATATTTTTTTCGTGATCTGATAAATTATTAAATGCTTCAGCAGTATATTTTTTCTGATCTTCTTCAGCAGCTTTTAAAGAATCTTGTTTTTGTTTTATTCGCTTTTGCAGCTTCTCATATTCATCACCGCCCGGCGTTAACCCTGAAAGTTTTGACTGAAGATTTGTAATGTCTGTCTGTAAATTACTAATTCTTTCAGGCAGAAAGTCAACATAACTTTTTAAATGTTTTACATTGTATTGCGTAAAATATTCAAGCACATTATCACCAAAGTTTCCAAGCCATTGCTCTTCTTCATCTGTTAAACCAATATCAAGGCTTACTTCATTCTGATAAACTTTCCAGCTAATATTATTCTCTTCCAAACGCTCGGGAAATGTTTTCCATTGCACACCGTTTTCAATATCGCCGTTATCTGTAAATGTGTGTGAATTTTCATCGTGTTCTGCTCTTATGTTGCCACTCCAGAAGTGAAGCCTGTTAGGATCTGTAGGACATAATGCAGAACAAAAATTTTGATCACAAACTGTAAATGCATCTGCAAGCGCATAATAAAACGGAATATCTTCTCTTGTATAATAACCCATCGTTAAAGGCATGTGCGCATAATCTTCATCGCCTGATTTTTTTGCTTCAATCCAATTATCATTTCTTCCGTTGTTGCGCGCACCAACCTGGCTTTCGCGACCATGCGGCAAAGAACCCATCCATGTAATCTTTGTATCTTTTATATCTAACCTGAATGGTGAATATGTTTCACCTGCTGCATTTGTTTGCAGCCACACAAGATTTTTATTGGGCAATCGCATTGCTCTGGGATCATTAAAACCACGCACGCCGCGCAATGTGCCATATGTGTGATCAAATGAACGATTCTCCTGCATTAAAATAACAATGTGTTCTGCATCAAGATAAGTGCTGCCGGTTTCAGGATTAATAGCTAATGCTTTTTGAATAGAAAGCGGCAAACCTGCAATGCCTGCAGCGCCGCTAAGCATCATTGTTTTTCTAAGAAATTCTCTGCGTGTATCCATGCGCAGCAAATTAATTCATCAAGATGAAATAAATGTTATCAAAAAAATTGATGAGAGAAATCCTTTTAATCGTTCTCAAGAATTTTTTTTGCGATTTCTTCAAGCATATTTATGTTATCATGCACAAAAGTTAAACCTGCCTGGTAAAGATTATTTATATTTTCAGGTGTGGCAATATCCATTTCAGAACAGGCTTCTTTTAAATCCGGTTCAAGCCTGTAATAATTTTTTTGATTTTCCGGATCCAGCGTAAGATACATTTGTGTTAACTGGTAAGCAACCGTTTCAGAGTTACCTGACATTAAAATATCAATTACCGGTTCAAGCCATTTTATTTCACCGGCACTTTTAAATTCATCATATCTGTATCTTTTTTTAACTGAACCTGTACCAAAAGAAACGATTATCATATCAGCAGCAGTTGGTTTATCTTTCTTTTGCGGATCGTTAAACAGTTTTGGAAAATTAAGTTTTCTGGCTTCTGCATAAGCGCACAATGCAGGATTGTTTGCAAACATGCCGCCATCAACCAAAGCAAAAAGTTGCCCGTTCAAAGATTCAATATGCGCAGGTGGAAAATAAGTTGGCGCTGCAGACGTTGCTCTTGCAACATCTCTTACATAAAAATTATAAATGTTATCTTCTCTCGCATCTGCGCTGGTAAAAAATATTGATCTTCTATCTGTAATATCATAAGAAGTTATAAGACTTGGCTTGATTAATTTGTCAAGCGTTACATCGCCAAAATAAGTTGTAAGCAATTCATAGATTGGATCGTCAGAATATTTTTCATGCAATATTCCGCCCATGCTTGATATTTTTTGTGCTAACGTTCTGTCGAAAATTGTATGACCATTTTTTATGTAAAGATCAACCGCATCCTGTGCAGAATATTTTGCTTTGCCATCATCACCGGGCGTTAAATAAATGCACGATAAAATTCCGCCTGTACTTGTACCTGCGATCATATCAAAATAATCTCCGATCTTACGTTCACTGTTGCTTAGTCTTTGTAAAATTTTTTCTAATTGAGCAAGTATGGTTCCCGGAATTACACCACGAATGCCGCCACCATCAACAGATAAAATTCTTATTTTTTTCATGTAATAATTTTTGATTTTGTTTTTTTACACATGCAAT
>JAICKT010000446.1 GCA_025927795.1 Parafilimonas sp.
AACGAAACGTTCGACCGTTTAATGCTTGGCTGGTGGTTGCCCGGTTCTGTACAATATGCAGATGAACAACGCGGCATTTATAGCGCCTGTTATAAACTTTCAATTTTAATTACATTATTTATACAAGCTTTTCGTATGGGCGCAGAGCCGTTCTTTTTTAAACAGGCAGAAGGTGAAAATCCGCAACGTGTGTATGCACGTGTAACAAAATTTTTTGTGATAACAATTTCCATTATGTTTTTGGTGGTAACATTATTCCTGCCGGTATGGAAATATTTTATTGACCCGAAATATTGGGAAGGATTAAAAGTTGTGCCCATCCTATTACTCGCAAACATGAGCCTCGGCATTTATTATAATCTAAGCATTTGGTATAAAGTAACAAACAGAACAATGGCAGGTGCAACAATTACTATAATTGGTACGGCAATAACGTTTGCAATAAATTATTTTTTCATACCGAAATATAGTTATGTGGCAAGTGCATGGGCAACATTCTTTTGCTATGTAAGTATGATGGTGATAAGTTTTGTGTGGGGACAAAAAGAATATCGTGTGCCTTATGCGTGGAAAAAATTGCTTGCATATATTATTATAGTTATGCTGTTGTTTTTCTTACATCATTTTATTTCAGGCTTAATTACAAACACAGCGATATTGCTGGTAATTGCAGTAATTTTTATTGCCGCATTTTCTTTATTTGTTATTCGCATCGAGAAAAAAGAATTTGCAAATTTTCCTGTGATTGGAACCGTAGTAAAAAAATATTTTTAATTTATATTGATATGAGCGTAACGATTCGCAGAGCAGAAAAAAAAGATTGTAAACCGCTTTTAGATTTGATATATGAACTTGCTGTGTATGAAAGAGCGCCACATGAAGTAACAGCTACATTAGAGCATTTTGAAGAAAGCGGTTTTGGCGCAAACCCTGTGTGGTGGGGCTTTGTAGCTGAAGAAAATAATTTCGTAATTGGTTTTGTTTTATACTACATCCGTTACTCAACATGGAAAGGACAACGCATGTATTTAGAAGATTTTTTAGTTACAGAAAAAGCACGTGGTAAAGGCGTTGGCAAATTATTGTTTGACAGGTTAATTGAAGAAGCAAAAGAAAAAAAATTCAATGGCATCGTTTGGCAGGTGCTTGATTGGAATGAACCTGCCATCAACTTCTATAAAAAATACAATGCAAAAATGGATAGCGAATGGCTCAATTGCAGTATTGATATTTAAGAAGGCGTCCTACATCTTTGAGGTGTAGGACGCCTTATATTTGCGCCATGTTAAAACAAGTATTGTACGAGGCAACAAACGCTGCCGCCGCTATCATGAAGGAATATGCAAATAAAAATTTTACTATTTCAAACAAAGAAGGCATTAATAATCTCGTTACCGAAGTTGACCATAAAAGTGAAGAAGTAATTTTTAAAATCATCAAAGAAAATTTTCCTGACCATTATATATTAAGTGAAGAATCCGGTGCACTTATTCAAGATTCAAAATATAAATGGATTATTGACCCGATTGATGGCACCGTTAATTATGCTAACCGCATTCCTATTTGCTGTGTAAGTATTGGCATTGAAATAAGTGGTAAAATACAAATGGGTGCCGTTTTTAATCCTTTCCTCAATGAATTTTTCTCTGCTGAAAAAGATAAAGGCGCAACTTTAAATGATGCATCAATACACGTAAGCAACACGCAAAGTGTAAAACAAAGTTGTTTGGTTACAGGTTTCCCTTACACTTATCTTGATATGGAAAACGGACCACTGGAAGTGTTTAGCAAATTGATTCGCAAGGGTGTTCCTGTTAGAAGATTGGGCAGCGCAGCGATGGATTTGTGCTGGGTAGCTGCAGGAAGATTTGATGGATTTTATGAACATAAATTAAACGCATGGGACAGCGCGGCAGGTTATTTAATTGTTGAAGAAGCAGGTGGTAAAGTAACCGATTTAAAAGGCAATTATTATAATCCATATCAGCCCGGTATTATTGCAACAAACGGAATAATTCATCAGCAATTATTGGATGTGGTGAAGGGAGGAGATGTGTAATTTACGAAGTACGATTTTGATTTACGATTTTATAAATCACAATACAAAATAAATACACTTAAAGCAGGCAATGAGTGATGCTAATTTTTATTTCTAATTTTTTTATGCCAGAAAATATAAGAAACAATACCCGCAATAATCCATATAAACATGGTGAGAATTATAGGGTCAAATTTTCCACCGGCTGCAATTCCTGAATAAAATGCGCCGGCTAAATCAAAGAACAAACCTGCATAAGCCCATTCTTTTACTGTTTTATTTAAGCCTGGAATTAAAATAGCAATTGCACCAAGTAATTTGGCATAACTTATATACTGAATGAAATAAATCGGGTAACCAAGTCCATCATGTAAAATTTGAACGGCTTGTGGTGTTGGCTGCAGGCCGGCATATGCAGAGAAAACCATTAACGCCGCAAAAATGATTGTAGATATCCAATAAATAATGTTGATAGTTTTAGTTGTCATAATAATTTATTTATTGCTTCAATAAATTTTTTCTATACTAAAATAAAGTGTTCTTTACAGTTTTGCAATTTAAAACTCTCGCTACCCATTAAATGTTTATTCAATTTATTAGTGATAACCTTATTTCAATCACATTTATTGCAGCTATTATTTATACAGTCGGTTCTGTAAAACATGCCCTTAAAGAAAAAGATGTTAGTCTTCTGCCATGCGTGACAATGACTATCAAAATTTATTTTATTATCTCTGTAATATTTATTCTTATATTTGGTTTACTACAAATTCGTGCCGTCAAAATTATTTGCTGCCAAAATTAATACTGATTTAGCCAATTAAGATAGCCGGTAGAAACCAAAATTGTCATTTATAAAACAAGCTATATGAGAAAGATTATTTGTTTATTATTTTTTACAACCTGCATGCTTTTCTATAACAGTTCGTTTTCGCAAATTTATTTATTTATCAAAGCACTGGACAATAACGGTGTATTACTGAATGGCGGTTCTACACAGTCTGGGCATTTAAATCAAATTGATGGACTTTCTTTTTCGCAAGGGGCTACAAATGCATGCTCTGGTTCCACTTGCGTTGCACAGGGTTCAGACTTTACTTTCATGATGGTTCTCAATCCTGCAGCTGTTGGTTTTCGACAAATGCTTTTGAAGGGTTTGCATCTTCAAAGTGTTGATGTTACTTATCAAAAACCCGGCACCAGTGGTACAATTGATTTTTATAAAATGCACATGGAAAATGTTATAATAACCGCTTACCAGGAATCTGGGTCTAATGAAACTCCAGTAGTTTCCGTTTCCATTAATCCGGCAAGACAAGCCTGGCAATTTACAGCAACAAAAACAGATGGTACTGCGGGAACAAAGACAAAGGGTGGCTGGGAT
>JAICKT010000167.1 GCA_025927795.1 Parafilimonas sp.
ATATTTTGAACACGCACTCCAAAACCATGACCACCTTTTACATACATGTGCAGTTCAACAGAATGTTTTGCTGCAAGCCAATGATTATATAAACTTACACTGTGTGATGCAAGCCCAAGTTGATCATCACTCGCCGCGGCTAAAAACATTGGTGGTGCATCTGCGGGTATATTGGTTTGTAAAGAATCAGGCATAAAAGCATAAACAGGTGCAACAAAATCGGGTTTATTATCTGTAGTATAATTAAATGCTGATGAAGCGGCAACAGTGCCACCTGCAGAAAAACCAATGATGCCAATTTTATCAGGTGAAATTTTATATTCACTTGCATGCTGGCGCACATAAGCAATAGCAGCACGACCATCACTTATCGCCATCGTGATAACATTTTTTGTTTGGTCGTCTGATTCATCGTGATGCTGTATCATGTTCATCATGTCCTGAGCCGGGTTGCCTGTTAAACTATGAATCAATCTATACTTTAAAACAAAACAGGTAACGCCTTTTTTTACGAGCCAGTTGGCTACATCAATGCCTTCGCTGTTAATAGATAAAAGATGAAAGCCCCCACCCGGGCAAATTACAATTGCTGTTCCGTTTGCAATAGATGGGTCTGGTGCATAAACAGTAAGTGTTGGTTTTGATACATCATACACAATGTTTGTTCTGAACATATTTTTACTGCTGTCCTGGAATTTTTCATCCCAGTTCCAATTTTTAGAACCAGGCGCAGCGCCGTTGTATAATGGAATTACTTTTTGTTGAGCATGAAGTGTTGAAACTGAAATCAACAGGAATACAAAAAAGGAAAATTTTATTTTCATAGAAATATATTTATAAAGGTCTTTGCTTATACATAACTTTTGAAACATTTAAAAAGGTTATGTCATTGTCCTACGGCAGAAAAAGTATTTAAGTCCTCTATAAACCCGGTTTCCCTGGAAGTTGGTTTTAACTCATTAATATCCGTCTTCGGCAATAAAACTTTGTTTACTTTTTCAACAACAATTTCATTCGGCAAATTAAAATCTGCAGTTAAACGAATATCTGTTGATGAAGCGCCTGCTTTCAAAGTATATTTTCCTGCATCTGCAATCCAGGATTCTTTATCAGTATAAAAAGATGCAAGGTCGTTTGCAGTGAGTGTAAATTTTACTGTTTGCGTTTCGCCGGGTTTCAGCAATTTTGTTTTTGCAAATGCTTTTAATTCTTCTGAAGGCTTATCAATATTTGTATGTGGTGCACTTACATAAATTTGCACCACTTCTTTACCTGCATACTTTCCCTGGTTTGTAATTGTAATTGTTGCCGTAATATTTTTATCAAATGTTGATGAACTTAATCTTAAATTACCAAACGTAAAGTTGCCATACGATAATCCATAACCAAATTCATACGCAGGCTTTACATTAAATGTATTGAAATAACGATAGCCAACATACACCCCTTCTTCATACGTTACTTCAGCAGGAATTTGTTTTTGTCCGAAATTTCCGGCAGTTGCTTTTTCAGGAAATTCTCTGCCTGGAAAATTTTTCGCAGAAGATACATCTTCATACTTCACAGGAAATGTTGTTGCAAGTCTGCCCGATGGATTTACTTTCCCGCTTAAAATATCTGTCATTGCATTCCCGCCTTCCAACCCCGGTTGCCATGCAAGTAAAATTGCATCTACTTCATCGCGCCAGCTTGCTATCTCAATAACACCACCAATATTTAAAACAACAATTACTTTTTTATTTTGTGCATGAAATGCATCAGCAACTGTTTTTAAAATAGTTTTTTCTGTATCTGATAAATTAAAATCATTTTCAATTTTTCTGTCTCTTCCTTCGCCCGCATTTCTGCCGATTGAAATAATTGCAACATCAGATGCTGATGCCTGTTTATCGATGAAATCAGCAGCAAACATTTTTTCTGCAGGCGGTGGTGTTGGATGCATAAACTCCTGGAAGAAATTTCCTTTCGGATGTTTTGCATGCTGATCTGCGAGATAAGAAATGTAATTTGATTTTATATCATTATTTACAACATAACCTGCATTTGTTAAACCCTGTAATAAAGAAACAGTGTATGCTTTATTTACATCGCCGCTTCCCGTTCCGCCCGCAATTAATTCGTAAGCATTGTTGCCAAACAAAGAAATATTTTTTGCTGATTTTAACGGAAGCGTGTTATCATCATTCTTTAATAAAACCATTCCTTCCGTTGCAGCTTCGCGTGAAACTTCAGCATCTTTTTTAAGATCAGGCTTATCAGAAAATTTATAATTTTTAAATGCCGGTGATTGCAGCATCACATTTAAAATACCTTCAACATTTTCATCTAAAATTTTTTCATCTAATGTTCCGTTTTTCACTGCATCAATTATTGCCTGTGTTTGTTTGGGAGTGCCGGGCATCAGTAAATTATTTCCTGCTTTTATTTGTGCAACAGGATCTTTTCCGCCAAACCAATCCGTCATTACAAAGCCTTTAAAGCCCCATTCTTTTCTTAAAATAGTTGTGAGTAAATCATAATTTTCAGAAGTATAAACTCCGTTTACATAATTGTAAGAACTCATCACCGTCCATGGCTTTGCCTGCTTTACAACAATCTCAAAATTTTTCAGATAAATTTCACGCAATGCTCTTTCACTAATAATTTCATTCACAGAATTTCTATCTGTCTCCTGGTTGTTGGCTATAAAATGTTTTACTGATGTTCCTACACCATTACCTTGTATACCATTTACTATAGCAGCAGCAATTTTTCCTGATACCAGCGGATCTTCCGAATAATACTCAAAATTTCTTCCGTTTAAAGGATTACGCTGAATGTTTAGTGCAGGTCCGAGAATGATATCAATTCCATAATCATGCACTTCACTGCCAAAAGCAACACCCACTTTTTTTACTACTGATGTATCCCATGTTGATGCAAGCAAAGTGCCAACGGGCCACGCAGTAGCATAATATGTAACGGAACTATCGTTGTTTCTTATCGGGTCAATTCTTACACCTGCAGGACCATCGGACACAACCATTGAAGGAATGCCCAAACGCGGAATTGGAAACGTAGTTCCTGCAGCACCGGGTACTTTATTTTTTGTTACACCTAAAAAAGTGGTATCCTTATTTGCGCGATTCATGCTAAAGCCATTGCCCACAACAAATTTTGCTTTTTCTTCAAGCGTCATTGCTGCAACAATATCTTTAATACTGCTTTTACCCAATTGCGGCGTTTGCGCTTTAATAAACCCTGTTGTTAATAAAAAATACAATACAAACTGTGTAAGAATTTTTTTCATGAATTATAATTGTTGATGTAAGGAATTTTATGTGTGATGAAATCAAAATTATCTCTTCAAATTTAATTAACGTCTGAATGAGATGAACCGAAAAAAAGCTGCGACATAAATATTTAAAAACCTTTTTTATATAAATGCCCTTTTGGGTTTTTTAAAAGCCCCAATTATTTATTTTAAAATTTAAGCCAACCTATCATTGCAAGAATTAATCGATAAAAAAATCTATATCCTTTTTTATGGCACATTCAACCCTGATGCAAAAACTGCTTTCTCTTACTAAACTGGCTCATCATTCAAAAAAGAAAAATATTTCTGCAACAGAACTTGCGGAAGAACATCTATACAACCGAAGACAATTTTTGCAAACTTCGGGCATGGCAGCAGCGGCTGCAATTGTTCTTGCAAGTTGTACAAAGATGGTAAAATCACCAGGCAACACTAACGAAAACAATCAGCCAAGAATTGCAATTGTAGGCGCTGGCATTGCCGGTTTAAATGCAGCATATACATTAAAGAAGCAAGGTTTTTCTTCAACATTGTATGAAGCCAGTACACGTGCAGGTGGCAGAATTTTCACTGCACAAAATATTTTAAATCCTGACTTAAGTACAGAACTGGGCGGCGAATTCATCGACAGTAATCACACTGATATGCGCAATCTTGCAGCAGAGTTTGGTTTCCCATTAATTAATTTATATGCGCACTCAGAGCTTAAGCTGCAACAAAACTTATATTATTTTGATGGAGTGAGTTATTCTGATGATGATTTTATAAATGGAATTGCGGCGTATATGCCTAAAATAAACAACGATTACGATAAGCTAAGTGATATTATTAAATACAATTCTTATTCTGCTGTTGATAAGAAATTCGACAACATGAATATTGAACAATATTTTGATTCAATTGGTTTGCATGGTTGGCTAAGAGAATTATTATTAGTTGCTTACCTGGGAGAATACGGGTTGAATACATGGGAATGCAATGCAATTAATTTTTTGTTTCTGTTTGGTATTTCACCTGAAGGTGATGTTGCACTTTATGGCGGAAGTGACGAACGCTTTAAAATAAGTGGCGGCAATCAAAAAATTGTTGATGCATTGGCAAATCAATTAAAAGATAATATCAGAACAGAACACAAACTGGTAAGCTTACAAAGCAGCGGAACAGGTTATGAATTATTTTTTGAAAATGTTTCTGATTCTGTAAAAGCAGATATTGTGTTACTCACTTTACCATTTAAAATTTTAAGAAATGTGGAATTGAAAATTGATCTGCCGCACGTAAAACGTTACGCAATTAATAATCTTGGCTATGGACATAATTCAAAATTATTTTTAGGATTTAACGGAAGACCATGGCGCACAAAATTTAATTGCGTTGGTATGAGTTATTCTGACAATGGCTCGCAAAATACCTGGGATAATAGTCAACGGCAACAAGGTGCAGATGGCGGGCTTACTGTTTACTTAGGTGGCGATGATGCAGTTGCATTGGAAAACGGGAGCGTAAAAGTGCAGGCAGAAAAATATTTAAACATGCTCAATCAATTTTATCCGGGCATTAAAAATGATTACAATAATAAAGCGTACCGCATGAACTGGAATTCTTATCCATTTGCGAAATGTGGTTACAGTGCATGGAAGGTTGGTCAATATACAACCATTGCAGGCAGCGAAATTGAAACAGCAGGTAATTTATATTTTGCAGGCGAACATACATCTTACAATTTTCAGGGCTATATGAATGGCGGTGCTGCAACAGGACGCAGAGCCGCTGAAAATATTTTAAAGAAGATTGACTAATTTATATTAAGCAATAGATAATTCATCTGCTGAAGGACCATACATGCCGGGCACATTTACATCAAGCAAACGCAAAAAAACAGACAGTTGTCCCCGATGATGATAGAGATGATTCAATCCAACGTTTCTAATGTTTACTTTTTTAGGAGCAGTAATAAGAATTTGTTCTCCTCTGCGCATTGTATAGGGTGAATTGAGAAGTTCATCAGAAGCCGATTCTAATAATTTAATTGCAGATTCTTTTCTTTCATCAAACAACTGTAAGATTGCTTCTGTACTTTCCTTTGCTTCGCGTTTAAATACAGCAGTTGCAAAATCAAACTCCGTTTGAGTAATTGCTCTGTCAATCCAAATCGGTATTTCAGCAATATGTGTTGCAAGTCTTCCAATCGTCATAGATTTCTCATGAGGTTTCCACAATAATTTATCTGTTGGCACCCGTTCTAAAATTTTTCTTGTATTGTTTGATTCATGTTTGAATTCTGCAAGTAGTGCTTTGCTTATCGACATAAATAATTATTTTTTAAAATGAATTCGCTGCAATGCTACTAAATAATCAGATTTTAAACTGATTGCAACGTGTTTAATATTTTGTTTGTCATTAAATAAAAGGCATGAAAAAAATTTCAATACTCTTTTTTTTAAGCTTTGTAACACTTCATGTTGTTGCACAAAAGCAAGACAAGATCTCTGGTTATTTTTTGTTTGATTATAATACGACTTTATATGATAGAACGCTTGGCAATAATCCTTCCGGTGTTGGCATTGGTGTACAAACAATGATAAATACAAAATCAATATTTAATCCGCTCATTGAAATAAATGCACAAGGTGCTTTGGAAGATGATGATGTTTTCAGATTAACAAAAAATGGAGAAGGTGTACCGGATGCACGCGGAATAATAAATGTATTTGCAGGCTCAGTGTTTAGAATTTCAAATCACTTTAATTTTTCGCTTGATATGGGACCAAGTTTTATAAACAGCAATACATATTTTGGCATAAAACCATCTTGTAATTTTTACTTTTCAAAAAAGAAAAGAATAACAGCGCAGGTTTCTTATTTAAATATTTTCAATCGTGCACTAAATTATGAAGAAACAAAAAAGATTGATTTTGGTTCTTTAAATCTTAGTCTTGGAATTAAGTTATTTTAACCTTCAGAAGTTTTATCAACAAACCATTTTACTGCAAGCTCATATCCTTTCAAACCTAAACCAAAAATGCTTCCTGCTGCTTTGCCGGATACATGCGATAATTTTCTGAATTCTTCACGTGCATGTACATTACTAATATGCACTTCAATAACAGGTGTTTTAATTGAAGCAATCGCATCACCCAACGCAACTGATGTATGTGTGTATCCCCCGGGATTTAAAACAATGCCACTATAATCAAAACCTATTCTTTGTAATTCATTAATCAATTCGCCTTCAACATTGCTTTGATAATAATGAAATGCAACTGATGGGAACGCAAGTTTTAATTGTTCAAGAAAAACTTCAAACGGAACATTACCATAAATATTTGTTTCGCGTTTGCCAAGTAAATTAAGATTGGGACCATTAATAATTGCAATCTTCATGTAGCTAATGTAAGTAATGAAGGTTAATTGTAATATGGATTTATTTCTAATTCATGCACATCTTCAGTTGCATAATTTTTTATTTCATTATACAAGGTATCGCGTTCAACAGGTTCGCGTTTTACCTGTTTTATTAATGAAACAAGTTGCGCAGTAGATAATGCCGGGTTCTTTTCTTCGCTACCTGCCATTGAATAAATTTTTGTTGTATCATCAATTGTTCCATCTAAATCATTAACACCAAATGATAAACTTAATTGCGCATTTTGCCTGCCAAGCATAGGCCAGTATGCTTTCAAATGCGGAAAATTATCAAGATACAAACGTGCAACAGCATAAGTTTTCATGTCTTCAATTAATGAACTTTCCGGCACATTGCTCATATCATTATCCTTGTTGCGAAACTTTAGTGGAATAAAAGTATTGAAGCCATGCGTTTCATCCTGCAGTTGCCGTAAACGTTCCATGTGGTCAATACGATGTTCATATCTTTCTATATGGCCGAACAACATAGTTGCATTTGTATGCATGCCTAATTCATGTGCCGTTTTATGAATATGCAACCAACCTTCTGTGTTCACTTTATCGGCGCAAATCTGTTCACGAATTTCAGGATGAAAAATTTCTGCACCGCCACCGGGTAAAGAATCAAGACCGGCTTCGTGCAGTAAACGCATGCCATCTTCCACACTCAGTTTTGCTTTGCGAAACATATAATCAAGTTCAACTGCAGTAAAACCCTTAATATGTAAATCCGGTCGATATGCTCTTATTGAACGCAATAAATCTTCAAAAAAATACAAATTCATTTTTGGATGAACACCGCCAACAATATGTACTTCAGTAACAGGCTTGCCATCATATTTTTGTATGATGTGCATTATTTGCTCTTTGTTTAGTTCCCATCCTTCATCACGATGCGCATACAATCTTGAATAAGAACAAAAGTTGCACGAGAAAACACAAACATTTGTTGGCTCGATATGAAAATTTCGATTGAAATAAGTTTTGTTGCCATGTAATTTTTCACGAACAAAATTTGCCAAAGCACCAACATAACCGAGTGAAGATTCTTTAAAAAGCAAAACACCGTCATCAAAAGTTAAGCGCGAATTATTCAAAACCTTTTCGCCGATGTTTTTAAGTTCAATATTTTCTTCAGCCTTAATTAATTCTTTTATATCTGCTGCATCAATCATGCTGCAAAGTTAGCTTCAGGCAATAAATAATAATAATTGTTTAATGTGGTAATTGTTAATTTAAACTAAGCGTGAGGAAAGAAACAGAGAATCATTGTAAAAAATACAAAACATTTGATTCCAAAATATTTACAATTTCGTAAAGCCGTTTAACGGTAAAATTTGTTTGTCCGAGCTCTATCTTACTATAAGCATTTTGAGAAATACCTAATTTTCCCGCAACATAAGCCTGCATGTAGTTCATCATTTCCCATGCGTAAACGAATCTTATTCGTGATGCTATTAACAGTTGGGTGAACCTCTATTGCCGTAAAGTTGAACTTAATTTAAAACATATCAGATGTAATTGATTGAAATATTTTTTGCTATTAAAATTCCATTTCTTCACGTTATAATATGACTATTATCGATAAAGAAACTGCGCACTAAAACTGAACATTAGCTGTATCAAAACCGAACACTTTATTTTTGTCTCATAAACTAAGGCATTGCTTTTCAACATGCTTTGCAATTGGTATATCTTTAAAGTAAATAAGATACTTTTAAAAAAATTAAATTAAAACATGATAAAACTGGAACATCTTTCTAAATGGATAAATATAGGAGGCGCCAAAACATTTCTGTTAAAAGATATTAATCTTACTATAAATGAAGGTGAATTTGTATCTGTAATGGGACCTTCCGGTTCAGGAAAATCTACCTTGCTTAATGTACTCGGAATGCTTGATGAATTTAATGAAGGCGAATATATTTTTATGGGCGAGCAGGTACATAAACTTAAAGAAAAAACAAGGTCGCAATTATACAAACAATATATAGGTTTTGTTTTCCAGGCTTATCATCTTATAGATGAGCTTACGGTGTATGAAAATATTGAAACGCCGCTTATATATAAAAATTTAAAAACAAGTGAGCGCAAAGCCATTGTTGCCGATATAATTGACCGCTTTAATATTGTTGGTAAAAAGGATTTATTTCCTACGCAATTATCAGGCGGGCAACAACAACTGGTAGGTATTGCAAGAGCGCTGGTTGCTAATCCAAGATTATTATTAGCAGATGAGCCAACAGGTAATCTAAATTCAAAACAAGGCGAGGAGATTATGGACATTTTTGCAAAACTGAATAAAGAAGATGGCGTAACCATTGTTCAGGTTACACATTCAGAAAAAAATGCGGCTTATGGCTCGCACATTATTAATTTATTAGACGGAAGAATAGAATCTTAATATAAACTGATGATTATGTTTCGTAAAGTATTTTTAGGTTGTACATTTTTTTTATTACTGATTTTATCTGCACATGCGCAATCACCGGATACATCTGCAACAAAATATACATTGCAGCAATGTATTCAGCTTGCATTAAAAAATAATCCCACAGTTCAGCACAGCCAGGTTGCATCTGAAACACAAAGAGCAAATTTAACAGGCGCAAGAGGTAATATGCTGCCAACATTAAACGGCACAATAGATCATGGAATAAGCCAGGGAAG
>JAICKT010000646.1 GCA_025927795.1 Parafilimonas sp.
AAAAACAAAAAACCGGGGATGAAAAATATATGGCTCTGATACAAAAGCATGCGATCAATAGCTTATCTTGTAATGTAAGCCTTGAAAAATGATCACCACTTCTCTGGTAAAGCCATCTACAATGCTGGCACCTTACATCCGCTGTTACACATACAGGGAGTTTAATACACATGGTTATGATGTAACCAAACCCAAACACGCCGCTAATGAAATTGCAATGCACTTTTTCTTTTCAGGCTTACCTGTAAAACTGGTTGATCCGTCAACCGCTGCTGTTTTAAAAACCGGCAAGCGTTCGGGTGTTAGTGGCATGTCTTCCCAATTTGTAGGTGAGATGACGTTTAACGGCTTGTATTCTTTTTTTGAAATTGTGTTCAGGCCACATGGCTTTCAAACTCTATTCAATATACCTTCTGTTGAGGTTTTAAACAAAATTGCCTGGAGTGAGGAACTGTTTGATGAAAGCATAAATATTCTGCATGAACAACTTTTTTATTGCAATGATGCACATCAAATGAGTGCCGTTGCTGACACTTATTTATTAAGCCTGCTGCAAAAGAAAAAACATACAGACACCAGGAGCAGGATTTCGCATATCATTCATTCTATTGATACAAAACAAGGATTGATAAATATTGATGCGCTTGCTATTGATGTAAACATGAGCATTAGAAATTTTGAGCGCCATTTCATTGAAAATATCGGAATACCTGCCAAATTATATTGCTGCATTGCACGCTTCAACCATGCACTTGGTCTTAAACTCAAAAACCCGCAATTGCGCTGGACTTCCGTGGCACAGCAAGCCGGTTATTTTGACCAAACGCATTTAATAAAAGATTTTAAAAAATTCTCGGGCGAAGCGCCCTCCATACTTTTAAAAGAAACACCTTTATTGGTGGAAAATTATACAACCTAAAACATAAATACAACCTTACGGCATTTCAATATTACGTAAACAGCTGCGCTTGCACCTTTTGTGCATCGTTATGTGTACCGTGAGTTCGATACCAATGGGATTGATGTTTTTAAACCCTGGGTTGCCAGTTATGAAATCAGCATACATTTCTTCTTTAAAGCATTGCCCGCTAAATTAGTTAACCCTGTTACCGGCGAAGAAAACTTAATCACTGAGTAGATAAGTAACCGAAACTTGTCGTGTTTTTACTATTCTGTAATTCTAAGTCATTATATATTTAATGTGAAATAACTTATATCATAATAATTATAAAATTTTTGTATGAAGCCCTGTACCATTATTATCACGTACTGGAAGATCTGTTAAGGATAGACGCCGGGTTATCTGCCGTTATAATCTTCTGGTGGTTTGTTACAACAAATCATTATCGTTTTCATATTTCAATCCATTTCCTGGAAATCAATTCCTTGCTTATCAGCTTTGCTGAGCGATAAAGGATGAGCTGTAATCCGCTAAAAAATTGCTAATTAAAGGATTTTTAGGGATTGAAATAATCTATATAATTTTAAAAGTGTTCAAAGTGGAAAAAATATTTAGATGCAGCATTTTGATGGCTGTTGCCTTGTTTATACAAATTGATTTACAGGCGCAATCAAAAATTTACTGAATAGTAAAAGACAGCCTTGACAAAAATATTGCCGGTGTGAATGT
>JAICKT010000237.1 GCA_025927795.1 Parafilimonas sp.
ATATGCTTCAATATCATTAAACGTTTGTATTTGCATTAATCGCAAAGGATAACCGATTGTTATTGCATGACCCATTCCGCTTTGCGGTTTGTCGGGTGCAACCACAATAATTTTTCCCAAATTTTTTACTGCTTCTGTTAATGCTTTAATGCCGGGTGCGGCAATGCCATCATCGTTAGTAATAAGAATAATTGGTTGTTCTTTTTTTATTCTTTTTGCGTTTGCCATAAAGGGTTTGCAAGATACAGAGAAGGATTTTTAGTTGATGAATGATAATTAAAAATCGATTTAAAAAACACGTTTATTTTGTTGAGTGATGAATGAAATAAAATATAGAGAAGTAAAAAATGACGATATTCCTGCGCTTGCAAAATTTCGTTCTGACAATGATGAGGAACAAATGTATTGGGAAAAGAGAATTATGGGATATCTAAACCTTACACATCATCCGCAGAAAGCTTTGTTACAACGTGTAATTTTTGTTGCAGAAAATGATACTACAATTGTTGGGTTTATTGCCGGTCATTTAACGCAGCGATTTAATTGCGATGGAGAATTGGAATGGATTAATGTAAGCGAAAAATACAGAAATAAAGGGATCGGTTTTGAATTGATTTGTATTTTAAACAAATGGTTCGTTCAACACAACGCTTTCAAAATTTGTGTTGATCCGGGTAATGAGTTTGCAAGAAGTTTTTATAAAAAATATGGTGCTGAAGATTTAAATCAACATTGGTTGTTTTGGAAGGACATTAGGAATATAAAATGTGATTGATTAAAAATTCTTCAACACCTCCCGCGCAATAACAAGTTTCTGAATTTCTGATGTGCCTTCACCAATCGTGCAAAGTTTCGCATCGCGATAATATTTTTCAACAGGAAATTCTTTTGTATAACCATTGCCGCCAAAAATTTGTACAGCTTCTGTTGCCACTTTTACCGCTACTTCACTTGCATAATATTTTGCCATCGCAGCTTCGCGGCTTACATTTTTGTTTTGATTTTTTAATTCGCAGGCACGTAACGTTAATAAATCTGCAGCATCAATTTCTGTTGCCATATCTGCAAGTTTAAAACTAATGCCCTGGAAATTTGCAATAGGTTGATCGAATTGATAACGCTCTTTGCTGTAACGCGCTGCTGCATCAAATGCGCCTTTTGCAATTCCTAATGAAAGTGATGCAATAGAAATTCTTCCGCCATCCAATACTTTTAATGATTGTTTAAATCCATCACCAACCTCACCCAAACGATTTTCATCAGCCACAATGCAATTATCAAAAATCATTTCTGCCGTTTCACTTGCACGCATACCTAATTTATTTTCTTTTTTCCCTGCAGAAAAACCTGATGTTCCTCTTTCTACAACAAAAGCAGTTGCATTATTTTTTGTGCGTGGTTCACCTGTGCGTGCAATAACAACAGCTACATTACCGCTCTTGCCGTGTGTAATCCATGATTTTGTACCATTAATAATCCACTCATTATTTTTTTTGATGGCTGTGCATTTCATATTGCCTGCATCGCTGCCTGTATTAGGCTCTGTTAAACCCCATGCGCCGAGCCATTCACCTGATGCAAGTTTGGGAAGATATTTTTGCTTTTGTTCTTCACTTGCAAAGCTTAAAATATGCCCTGTGCATAATGAATTGTGCGCGGCTACGCTTAACCCAATTGAGCCGCACACTTTGGCAATCTCTTCAATAATTATTTTATATTCTAAGTATGATAATCCAGAGCCGCCATATTCTTCCGGTACTAAAACACCCATCAATCCAAGTGCTCCCATTTCTTTAAATAATTCAACAGGAAAAATTTGTTTTTCATCCCATTCCATTACATGGGGCTTTATGTATTGCGCCGCAAAATCTTTCGCGGTTTGGGTTATCTGTTGTGTGATTTCTTCGGTATGTATCATAATAAAACTAACGTCTGTTAGCGGCAAATGTAATGGAAGCTTTTTATAAGCAATACTAATTATATGCCTATTTTAAAATTAAATATGAACGAATAAGATTAAAAGTGCTATCGCTTAAACCATATGTTTTCTTTACATCATCAACCGATTTAAAGCCGCCCATACTGTTTCTGAATTTTACAATGCGGTTTGCAATTACATCTCCAATTCCCGGCAACGTTTTCCATTCTTCTGCTGTTGCTGTGTTTATATTTATAGCGTGATAATAATTTGTGTTTGATGTTGTGGGTTTATTTTCATTTTGTTTCACATCATTTTTATAATTATCATTTTTCCCAGCAGAAGCAATCTTTATAAAAGGAATTAACCTTTCTGCATCTGCGCTTGATAAACCATAAATCTTTTTTATGTCTTGCGGTGTTTTAAAATGTCCGCCTTTATTTTTATAATTAATAATTGTGTGCACAACTTTATCACTTAGGCCAAGTTGCTTAAATCCTTGTTCATCTAAAGTGTTTGGATCAAATTGAAATAATTTAATTGAAGTATTTTTTTGATTAATTGTATCTGAAGCAGGAACACTGTCATAATTATTTTTGTATTGAGAGCGTGTTCGCTGAAGACTGTCTAATTGCTGTTGCAGTTTTGTATCAATTTTTATATCCAGTTTTTTTGCAGGAACAAATAACGGCAATGCAATTATCACTGCTAAAATAAAAAGCAGTATAAATACTGCATTTCTTTCTTTTTTAGAGAAAGTAAAATAATCTTTCCAGATGCTTTTTATTGTTTGCAAAAAAGAATTATATATTTAAGGTTAAACCATCATAAGCAAGGTGAATGCCTTTTGGTAATTTTTTTTCTACATCTGCATGTTTGCCTAACTGATGACTGATGTGCGTAAAATACGCTTCAGGAATTTTTAGTTCCTGTACAATAGATATAGCTTCATTCAATGTAAAATGCGAAACATGATGTTCATTTCTCAAAGCATTCAGCACAAGAATTTTTGAATCTTTAATAATATTTCTTACCGGTTCATCAATTCTGTTTGCATCTGTAATGTAAGTAAAATCTTTAAACTGAAAACCATAAACCGGCATTTTATGATGCCACACAGTAAAAGGTTTTACAGGTATATCGCCAATAACAAACGGCGTTTCATCAATTGTATAAAGATTTATTTGCGGAACACCAGGATATTTTTTGTCTGCAAATACATAAGCAAATTCGCGCTTTAAAGCTTCTGCTGTAAGCGAATTTGCATACACATCCATTGCTTTATTCTCAAAAAAATTATATGCACGAATGTCATCTAAACCGGCAATATGATCTTTATGCGGATGCGTAAATAAAACTGCATCAAGTTTTGTATTATTAATGCGCAACATCTGGTAACGAAAATCCGGTGTAGTATCTATAACAATTGTGGTTGACGAAGACTGAACCAAAATGCTTGTACGCAACCGTTTATTTTTTTTATCAGTAGATGTACACACGGCGCATGTACAAGCAATCATTGGAATGCCCGTACTGGTGCCGGTGCCAAGAAATGTGATGATTAAATCTGGTGAGCGCACAAAGCAAATCTAATACTTAGTGCGAAAGTGCAGTTTTAAAATTGCATGATGATCTGTGATTCTTTGCAAGTGATGTTTTCGTACAATTTCTGGCTTTCGTGTGTAAGCTTATCGTACTCAATTTTTATTTGCGGTATAAGTTCAAGCAGTGTATTTATTCTGCCTTCGGTATCTAAAAATTTATTCAGCACAACAATCTTTTTTTGTTCAAGCAAACACCAGCCGCTTTGAAAAGTTCCTCTTTCGTAGCGAATTATATATTCACTTTCAGATAAAATATTTTCTAACTTATCTAAGGCAGCTTGCGTATATTTCATATTTCAAAATTAAAAATTTCATAAGCAAGAGAGGCAGAATGTTTTTCCACAAAAGCATTGGATAAAATAAATCCTTAAAATAATTTTACTAACATTTGTTCGTTTTATAAAAAAAATATTACTTTGTTTAAATATTGACGTTAAATAGTCAATCGGTTGCTTGCTCATAACAAATCCCGTTGGTTCCCCAGCGGGTTTTTTATTTAAAAAAATTTGAGAAGGATTAAGTGAGCACCTATATTTGCAACCCTTAAATAAAGGGAGTTTAGCTCAGCTGGTTTAGAGCATCTGCCTTACAAGCAGAGGGTCGGCGGTTCGATCCCGTCAACTCCCACCAAAAGAAGATCTTTTAAAAAGGTCTTCTTTTTTGTTTAGGATTTTTGTCTAAGTTCTCCTGTAACTCTTTACCACAAAGGGTTCCATCTTTGTTCCAAACTTCTTAATAACTCGGAAAAGCCTTAGCAACCTTCACAGATTTTCAAGCAAATCAAAATTGGATACCGTCTGTTTTATGCAATTTGCACTGGATTTGCACGGCAGCGTGAAAAAAGAAGATAGCCGCACTTGCGAGGCTTTTTACTTATCATTTTTCGCTCTTATCTTATTTTCCGATCACAATCTTAGTTGTATAATGACAATCGTCACGCTCAACAACCAAAGTATATATTCCGTTAGTCAATTTATTTTCCAAATTTGCATTTGCCGAAATATTTCCTTTTACAAGTCCAACATCCTTCTGCCATACTTTTTCTCCTAGGCTGTTGTACAACACGACCGTTGTTTTTGCTTCTTTAGAAGGCAATAGCATTTGTACAATGAAGTTACCGTTGTTTGGTACCGGCATTACTTTTACAGTAGCCTTGCTTTGTGCGATAAGTTCATTCGTACCTGTTGAACCTTGAGATGCAAAGGCAGAAGAGCTGCTTGTGGTAAAATCTTTACCTCTTTTCCAGTTTGACGTATCGCTATTGCATAATGTTCTTATCCGCCACTCGTACGATGTTGATGATGAAAGATTAGTTAGATTATAGCTTGTAGAAACGGCTATTTTTTTATTTGTCCATTCAGTTGTGCCTAATATGCGGTAACTGAGTCTGAAGCCAACAGCAGAAGAAGCAGGCATGGTCCAACTTAATGTTGCAGATGTAGCGGTAACATTTGTAACTTTTAATTTTGTTGCGGCTACACATTGGTCTAGCGTCATAAAATCGAATGGAGCAGACCAATCTGAGCTATCTGTTCCTCCTCCGCAGATTGATTTAACCTGGGCCTGGTAACTTACACCCGGTTTAAGATTTGCAAACTTCAAAGCAGTGTCAGTTATACCTCTTTTGTAAATATATTTTGTTGTGCCTGTTGGATACCTTCTTAAAGTATATGAAGTAGCTGTTGAAACCTTTGACCATGTTAGCAAACCATGTGTAGAATTTATGTAAACAATACCGGTAATGGTTGGTGAAGTACATAAGCCCTCATCAATTTGACCGTTGCAGTTATTGTCTTTACCGTCTGCGATTTCCGGAGCACCGGGATAGGTGTTTGCATCAGTGTCATCACAATCCCCGCTTGTTGCAGTAAGCTCTGTTGCAAGTTTATAACCTGAAGGTCTTTCACATTGTGTTTGAGTAGTACCATCACTGTAGCCATCATCATCTGCATCTTTATACCAAACAGTAGCGGGATTTATTGCAGCATCATTGTCGTTACAATCTGTATTGTTTGTTACATAGCCATCAGGTTGAGTGCAACTTTGGATGCTGTTGCCGGGATCTCCATAAGTATCCCCATCATTATCTGCATAATAAGTTTGTGGTGTGCAATCATCATTCTGTATTGTACCTATGCCCTGCCCATCACTTATGCTTGCATTGGCGCTTACATTGCTTAGGTTCACATAAAAATTTTCATCAGGTTCAACTTTTGTATCGCCGTTTACCGTAACATCAAAAGTATAAGTAGTGCTGTCCTGGTGAATGCTTTGATTCGTAAGTGAATTTGCCACGTAATCATTATCTGTAGTGGTAGCTGTATTATCAGCTGTTCCAACATCAAATGTAATTCCCGGACCGGCTGGTGAAGATGAAGTGACAGTAAATGTGAATGTAGTTGTGCCGCTGTTGCCTTCATATTCAGAAACATCATCAATACTTAAAGTTGGATGCTGATAAATGTTTTCAACAACATTGCCACCTGAACTTCCGGCGAAATTCACAGTTCCATTATATTGAGCAGAAAGAGTATCCTTTCCCGCAGAACTAAATGAGGTGATGCAAGTGGCAGTGCCATTGCTAACGGCTTGAGCATCGCATCCTGAAATGTCATTAGTACCATTTTTGAAAGTTACTGTGCCTCCGTTTACTGTACTGGTGCTTGTAACAGTTGCAGTAAGCGTTACAGAATTATTTGGAGATGCAGTGTAAGGACTTAAATTGTTCGAACTTAAATTTGTTGTTGTGATTGATGGTACTGTATGTGTTATAGTAATACTCCAGCCACCTGAAATGCTTCCACCAAAGCCGCTTTCTACATCCTCCACATAGAGGTTCCATGTGCCATTGGGAGAAGTGCCGGCAAAATTGCTTGCAAGCGTTCCTGAACCGGTGGGGGCTGCTTTTGAATAAGGAGAGGCAGGTGCAGGTGAAGGAAACGAAACATTCAAGCCATTTTGTGCCTCATAATCTGACGGCCTATAAGTTCCGGTTATCAGGCTATTTTGAGACAAAGCGGAAGAAGCAGCATCGTTAATTGTAATATCGAGGCCCGATACTTGTGTAGCACCTCCCGCTCCTCCCCAAAAAACCAAATTTTGTCCTCCGGGTCCAACAAGCAGCATATAAACATCGCTCGGAAATTGATGACTAAAGCCATTGATCTTTACACTAATGCTTACTATCGTTCCTGACATGCCGGATACGACTATGCTTGAAGGATACGGGGTAGCAGAAGCGTTATCATTTATTGTAATTGCATTTGTGTTGGAAAATGTTGTTTGTGCAATTGCAAGTTGTGCAGAAAAAACAGAGATCAAAAACAGCAATAGAATTGTAAAATTTTTTCTCATAGCGTAGAAT
>JAICKT010000324.1 GCA_025927795.1 Parafilimonas sp.
CAAAAATCAAAGCTCTTTTACAACATCCCTGTAATCTCTGCCCACCGGGATGCTGATCCCGTTTACTTCCACTTCTTCCGCAGTATAAGATTCGATCTTGTTTACAGATACAATAAAGGATCGGTGAATACGCCTGAAAAGATTTGAGGGCAGCCGTTCTTCTATTTCATGGGTACCCATCTTTGAAAGATATTCCTTTTTTGCAGTAACAATTTTTATATACTCCCGCTGGCTTTCGATATACAATATGTCTGAAAATAAAATCTTTACTTTCTTTTTTTGCACATTCACAAAAAGATGATCTTTCACCTCGGGGCTTGCTGCTGCCTGTTGCGTTAAGGTGTTTGCAGTTTTTAGTTTATTTACTGCCATTAAAAAACGTTCAAACTCTATTGGCTTTAATAAATAATCGGTCACATTCAGTTCAAATCCTTCCACCGCGTATTGGTGATAAGCTGTAGTAATAATTACTGCCGGCGGATGTGTAAGCGTTTTTAAAAAAGCCATGCCCCTGAGTTTGGGAAGATGTATATCGAGGAATATTAAATCGGTGCTGTTGTTGCGTAACCATTCTGTTGCAAGTATAGCATCTTTAAATGTTGACTGCAATTCAAGAAACGGGACTTGTGCAATATAATCACTTAATACTTTTACCGCCAGCGGCTCATCTTCTACTATAATGCATCTTGTCTTAGGCATGGCTTGCAAGATTTAGTTTCAGCGTCGCGGTAAAAGCAGGTCCGCTTTGCTGTACAGATAAATTATAGTCTGTATAAAGCAGTTCAAGTTGTCTTCTCAAATTAGAAAGCCCGATATTTTCTTTTATGTTTTGGTCTTCATCATTTAAGCCAGTTGAATTTTTTACAACAAACAACAATTCCCTGTTCTTTATCGAAAGATGAATATCAACAAAAGGATGATTCCTCGTTTCAGATACGCCGTGCTTAAAAGCATTCTCTACCAACGGTATTAATAACAAAGGGGGCAAAGCTTGTTTCATATTTTCAACGTCATAATTAAAATTGATGCGCAATGATTCATCATACCGTAATTTTTCAAGGGCAATGTAATCGGTGATAATTTTTAGTTCCTGTTCAACCGCGATGAATTCACCGCTTGCTTCATACAAAGTGAAGCGCAGTATTTTCGATAGGCGCATGATGGATTCAGGAGCAAGATCACTTTTATCTCTTGCCAAAGCATAAATATTATTAAGTGTATTGAATAAGAAATGCGGGTTTGTTTGCGACCGCAGGTAATTCAGTTCTGCTTCGTGCTTTTGAATGCGCAGTTGTTGTTGTGCCTGTTGCAGTTTCACATAATTGTACACATGCCTTGCAATGGCAAAAAGAAAAATGGAACCTGCACTGTAAGCCATTTGATTTTGATATGCCTGATCTAACGAGGTATATACTTTTAGTGCAGTATAGATATGTAATTGTATTCCCAGCAATCGCCAGCCATAGGATCCGTATGAATAACCTAGCATATAAACAAAAGCAAGCAGCACCCCGGTAAGTATATTGTAAACGATGAATTTTCTTTTTCGTAAAACAAATGGAACACTGTATTCAAACAATATATAATTGAGCACCGTTACATAAATAACTCCCCAAATATTATTCACCACATCAGCAAAAAATTTGTCAGGATAACTGCTTATGGTAGAAAAAAGACCAAGAAAGAAATAACCAAGCGCTAACCACAGATAAAATTTTACCAGCTTCCTGTCAATTGATGTTTTCATCTTTTGTTTCTGCAATAAATATCGGCAATTCTTTCTCTTGAGATTTTCTTATCTATGGAATTGACTTTTCAGTAAACCAATGACCCGGGAAGGTCAATTAAAATATGCGTGAAATGATTCATCACCACTTTCCTGTTTCAATGCTTTTACACGCATGAAGAATTTTTCATCATTCTAATTCATAACGCATCATTCATGTCTTAAAACGCATTTACTCACTATTCACCATTGACCATTCACCAGTGTTGGTTTACGTTGCCCTGTTGTTTGTTGACGGTACCGTTTTTTATTTTTTCATGTATGATATTCTTGTGAAAAATTACAATTATGAAACGCTACATTTTTTCGCTTGCTGCCTGTTTAATCATGGCAGCTGCAATGGCTCAAACAACCTCAGTAGTTAAGCCTTGCAATTATGAAGCGGCCGGTTGGAAAACATGGCTATTAGACAGCACACAGCCAATAACAATTGCTGCTGCGCCCAATACCACTCAATCACAAGCTGAATTGAAACTGGTTAAACAACGCATACATGATCTTGATGAAAAGAAATTGGCAGCTATCAGGTACTGGGATGCAGGCGCCCCTTCTTATCGCTGGAATCAAATAGTAATTGACTTGCTTAATCAAAAATTTGATGTCCAGTTACGCATGCCTGCTTCGTGGATGAACATTGCTATATATGATGCAACAATAATAGCATGGAGAGAAAAATTGAAATATAAAAGGCAACGCCCAAACATTGCAGACCCATCATTAAAAACTGTTATCAATGCACCGCTAACTTACGCTTATCCATGTGAACATTCTGTAACAGCAGCAGCGGCGGCTTATGTGCTTGCTTATTTTTTTCCTGCTAAAGCAGATTCCATTATACAGATGGCACACGAAGCATCGCAATCACGTGTTGATGCAGGCGTGCAATATCCAGGTGATGCTGAAGCAGGCTGGGATTTAGGTAAACAGGTAGCTATGCAAATAATTGAGAAAGCAAAGAACGATGGGTCCGCCAAAGTTTGGAATGGCAATATGAATACAGATCCAAAAAAATGGACCGGCAAATACCCGATGGGAATAACACTTGCTGAATTCACACCGATGGTTATTCAATCGCATGATCAGTTCAGGTTACCACCGCCACCCGATTTTGCAAGTGATATGAAAGAAATGAAAGATTTCAAACAAACATTTCATTCGGCTGCACAGGCTTATTATTGGGCAACCACTGGTCCTGAATTATGGTATGATCTTGCCAGCAAAAAAATGTTTGAATACCGCATGATGGATGATGCACCCACAGCGGTTCGTGTGTACACCGTGTTGAATGTTGCCTATCATGATGCGGTGATCGCCATCTTTGATTCTAAATATACTTATTGGGGAATAAGGCCAAACCAGTATGATACAGCATTTAAGTCCCTGATCGATACACCTCCTTTCCCCGGTTATCCTTCCGGTCATGCAGCAGGTGCGGCTACTTCATGTGCGGTAATGAGCTATTTCTTTCCCGGTGATGCAAAGCAATTTCAAAAGCTTGCACAGGATTGTGCAGACTCCCGGTTCTATGCCGGTATTCATTTCAAAACAGATGATGAAGTCGGATTGAAAATGGGCGACGCCATTGGAAAATATGTTGTGGAAACATGGATGAAAAAATAATCCGCATAAAAAATTAAAATCAAATGAAGTCAGTCAAAACAATTGCAAGAATCAGCGGAGTACTTTACCTCATCAACATAGTTTTAGGCTTCTTTGCGATAGGTTATGTTCCGGGGGTGATTGAAGTTGCAGGCAACCCTGCGGCTACTGCACACAACATTATCACATATGAACAATTCTACAGGCTTGGGTTGGCTGCTCACATCGTGATACTGCTTACAAATATTCCATTAGCGGTTATATTTTATGAAGTGTTTAATATAGTGAATAAAAAAGTTGCATTGCTTGTAGTATTCTTTAGTTTAACTGGAACTGGAATTGAAGCTGTCAACTTACTCAACCAGTTTGCACCGCTGATTCTTTTAAAAGGAAATAATCCAAATGCATTCACTGCTGAACAATTGGAGTTGCTTGTGTATAAATTAAGCCAACTCGATGGTGCAGGTTTAAATCTCGCACTTGTGTTTTTTGGGTTTTATTGCATTTCAATTGGCTGGCTTATTTTCAAATCAACATTTCAGCCAAAACTTATTGGCATAATGATGATGATTGGCGGCTTATGTTATCTCATCAACAGCTTTACAAGTTTTATAGAACCGCAATTTGCCGGGCACTTATTTCCTTTCATACAAATTCCTTCGGGACTGGCTGAACTAAGTTTTTGTTTATGGCTTTTGATAGCCGGTGTAAACAAATTGAAATGGGAGCAACGAAAAACAATTTCTACAGGTTATTGTATCCAATCAATGAACAGTTGACAGCTTAAGTATTCATGTTTGCCGATCACTCCATATCACCTGTGCAAAGCAGCACATACATCAAAATAAAATACTGGTAAGCGATTTAGCAAACCGATGTATGAAATTATATTAACGGGCTTTATGTAGTTGCTTAAATGGAACATTATGGTTTGCCAAAGCATATAAGAAAATTCTACGCTTTTATTTCTGTCACATTTATTAAAGGTTTAATCACATTTTAGAAATGCAGTTGTTTGCAACAGGCTAATCTTGCTAAAAATAATGCAGGATGAAAGCTGAGAATAATGAACCTGGTGTAATTAAAATAAAATGGCGCCAGCATGAAATGATACTGGCAACTGCAATTACTGCCATCATTATTATAAGTGATGTATGGAATACATTTCATCTTTCAGATGAAAGTATATACAATCAGTATGCAAAAGTGTTTGCAGAAACGCATGTGTCATTCAACATATACAGGAATGTACTTTTTTCAAATATTGCAGTTGTGCTGGCACCATACCTTGCCTATTTGGTATTGAATGTATTTACTATTCCCCGTTTACTGGCTCCCAAAAAATTTGTTGCAAAAACAATGAAGCATGAAGCCAGTTTTTTAAAAATAAATGTACTGGCTGTTGCAAAAAATGTGTTGAAAAAATATGCATGGCTATTTATACAACTCGTCATCATCATTTTTATTTTAGGTTGTGTATTTGATGTTGCTACCTATTACAGGCATGAGTGGCAGTTTCATTACCCGGGCTTTTCTATCTTTTTCAATCCCGGTAACCCGAACTCGCAATTAGGCTTGTCTGCCGGTTTTTTTGCTGCGATAACTATCATTGTTGTGTATGCATTATATGTGTTACTCAGAGAATTTATCATTCACCAAATCATTACATCAAGACAGCGCGCCTACAATACTTTAATCTGTAATAAAGTAACCGGGTTTGTACTGCAGTTTGTTTGCATACCTGTTTTTTTAGCTTCATTCAACATTATTCATGAAGCAAATTTTTTTCTTGGATACCTGTTAGTAATACCCGCATTGTTTGCGATGTTCATCAGTAATGTTTACTGGTCGTTTCCATTAAAAGG
>JAICKT010000584.1 GCA_025927795.1 Parafilimonas sp.
AAACGCTGCTGTCAAAAGGTTTTCGTTCATGCTTGCCATCGCCATGGCTTAAATCATTTGTGCCTAAAGCAATACTTACAATTTTTGGTGAATACATTTTAAAATTCCAGTGCAATGTATCTTCTGTATTAAGCCTTGCCTTTTCGTAAACCTGCGGCATACTCGGGTTATCCATATTCCAGGTGCGATAAATGCCGATTCCACTTACGCTGCTTAAAATATAATTTGCATTCAATGCTCTTGCAGTTCTTGGTCCGTACGCATAATATGCATTGTGATAATCTTGGTATTCGCCCTTACCACATGGCGTGTCTGAAGTATCTGCATCAGCTCCGCATGTTATACTGTTGCCGATAAATTCTATTAACGGCGCATTTGATGGTATTATCACATGCAAATTATGTCCTGTTATTTTTTGTATAAAGATGGGGCCTGTAGTTGCTTCAGTCGTCTTATAAATTTCAATCGTATGTTGTCCATTATTGTTTGCGCTTAATATTATTGGCTGAACAGAACCACCCATTACTTTGATTCGCTTTTGATAAACGCCATCCAATTCATATTGCAAATAATTATGCCCCTTTGCATCATTAATAAATGCATAAATCGTGCATTCTTTACCGGTAAAACTAAATCCAAAATGCACCGCTGAACTTATCAGTTCAAGATTTTGTTGTGCATCAAATAAATATCTTCCATAAGGTTTTAATGATAATGCAGGTAAAACATTTTCAGATGTTTGATTTTGTTCAAACGAAACACAACTCGAAAAAACCAGGCATACTAAAATGATTATGTAATTGAATTTATACTTCATGATAAATTTATTAAGCGTTTATTTTTTCTTCAGCCAGTTATTGTCTGTAAGCCAATCGGTCAATCGTTGCGGCCATGATTTAAGCGTAGCAAGTTGCGAACGGTAACCCATATTAAATGCATGACTGCCTTGTGCATATAAATGGACTTCTGCAGAAACTTTTTGTTGCCTGTAGATAGCAAGCAATTTTACAATCGGTTCTGAACAACATGAATCATCACTGGCAGCAAGCATAAATACAGGTGGCATTGGTAAGGTGATCGGGTCTGCAACCACCGCAGGGCCGGGATAAATCAAAATAGTAAATGCAGGCTTTGCATTTAATGCATCAACATTATCATTGCTTGCTGTGTGTTGTTCGTTGTAATGGTAAGAAACCCAGCCGGCAACTTCACCACCGGCAGAAAAACCCATTACACCAATGCGCGAAGTATCAATATTAAAATCTTTTGCTTTGCTGCGCACCAAACGCATGGCGCGAAAAATATCCTGCTTTGTATTTTCAATTGTATAGATAGAACTATCTTGTTTATACAAACGATATTTTAAAACGAAAGCTGTTACACCAAGATTAGTAAAATATTTTGCAGCATCAACACCTTCTGCGTTGTACACTAAATTCATGTGGCCACCGCCGGGGCAAATTATTACTGCTGTTCCATTTGCTTTTTCTTTGGAAGGAAGAAAAACAGTAAGCGAAGGATTATTAATATTTCTAACCCACCAGTCTTTCGCAAGCTCAGGCTCATTTTTTTTATTTTCAAATCCGGGCGCACCATTTTGCCAAAGCGAAATCGAAGAACTATCCTGCGAAAATGTTTGGTTGTTAAAACATACCAGTATAAAAAAATAAACACCGTAAAGGATTTTTTTCATAACAAACATTTTTTATTGATTCAATTTTCGTTGCGTGATTACAAAGCACTTATTAAATAAGCTGATTAAGCTTTGCATATTGCAGCAGCATAATTGTTTTAGCATCTTTTATTTCGCCGCTGCTAATCATACGCATAGCATCATCAAAATTTAATTCTAATACTTCAATATGTTCCTGTTCATCTTCAATGCCGCCACCTTCATGCACTTTCATTGATGATGAATATTCCGCCACAAAAAAATATAATATCTCTGTTACGGAACCAGGTGACATATATGCTTCAAATATTTTGCGCACGTCTTTAACCTGGTAACCAGTTTCTTCTTCCGTTTCGCGTTTAATGCAATCTTCTGCATTGTCTTTATCTAACAAACCGGCACAGGCTTCGATCAACATGCCTG
>JAICKT010000478.1 GCA_025927795.1 Parafilimonas sp.
AACAAAATTGTTATTTGGCAAAATAAAGGGCAGAACAGAAAATGCGCTGAAAGAATTACCATTACAAAAGTTATATATCGCAAGACCTAATGCAATCAATCCTGTGCACAAACAAAAAAATCTTCCATTTATTTTGAAGCTGCAATATTTAATGGTAAAACTATTTACACACATCACACCTTCATTTATTATTAATTCAGATGCACTTGCAAAAGCATTATTGTACACCGTAAAAAAGAATGAGTCTTCACAATTATATGTTGATGTGCAACTGAAACAAATAGCAAAACAAGTATTATAATTCAACTATTCTATAAATGTATTATGCTTTCATTTTTTTAAATAAAGCCGGATAAATAAACTTCTTCAATATGTTGTAAGGATTCAAATATCTTCCCGGCATACGATAATTTCCGCCTGTAAAAACAACTACAATTTTGTTATCCTTATCAACAAAAACACGCTGACCGCCATTGCCAACACCGGCAAAAAGAGGAACAGGTCTGTTCATAATAGTATCATCAAACATCCACCATTGAAAACCGTATTTGCTTTTGCCGAAATCTTTATCTGAACCATCGTCTGCAATAATATAAGGCGTTAAAGACTGCTTAACCCAACTTGCCGGCAAAATTTGTTTTGATTCGCATTTACCATTATTCATGTACAACAAACCAAACTTCATTAAATCACGCGAACGTAAATACACGCCAGAAAAAGCATCCGGTATGTTTGAGTTATCAGCTGTCGTAGTTGTCCATTTAAAATTTGTTATGCCCATTGGTGTAAAGAGATATTCTTTCGCAAACACGTCAATCGGTTTGCCTGTTGTTTTTTGAATGATTGCAGCAAGCACTTGCGTTGCGCCGCCATTGTAAGTAAAAACTTTTCCTGGTGTTGAAACCATCGGTTGACTTAAAACATAAGCAACCGGGTCGGGCGAATCGCCCATGATTATTTCGTTGTTTTCGGGTGAATTATAATCATCTTCATTCCATTGCAAACCTGCAGTCATAGTGAGCAGGTCTTTAATTGTTATAGTTGATTTTAGGCCTGTATCCTGCCCTTTATATTCAGGAAAAAGATTGAAAATTTTTTCGTCGATGCTTTTTATTTTCCCTTGTGCCAGTGCAATTCCCACGCATGCAGATGTAATGCTTTTAGATATGCTTTGCATAGCATGAAGACTATCAACGCCATGTTTTATAATTCCTAAATCAACACTTTCTTTTCTGTCCTTTCCAGTCCAATATTTTTCATAAACAATTTTGTTATTGTAAGAGATTAGAATGCTGTGTATGTTTGGATAAGAGCTGTCATCAATCGCTGCTTCCATTGAATGAATGACATTTGAATTTATAGTTTGCGAATTTGCATAATAGAGATTCAAAAAGTAAAAGAAAGTAATAAGTAGTCTTTTCATTTTATATTTTAAACAAGGTATAGTATAAAAAGAAGAAGTGCTTTATTTAATTTTACAAATAATTGTTTCCCCTGTTAACGATAAATTTATTGCTTTTAAACTAACAATCGTTTAGTTAGGATTCATATAAAACTTCAGCTATAAAATTCAAAGTCATCATTTGTAATTAAATTTGTCGCCTTATAATTTTATTTAAAAAACTTCAACAACATGCAAGCTGCCGAAGCAAATACTAAAAACGCTGCACAAACTGTGTGGAATAAAAGACCATTAATTATTTCAGGGCCCTGCAGTGCAGAAACAGAAGAACAGGTTTTGGAAACCGCTGTACGTTTAAATAAAACCGGCAAGGTTGATATGCTGCGTGCGGGTATTTGGAAACCGCGTACACGACCCGGAAGTTTTGAGGGTGTTGGCACGAAAGGTTTGCCCTGGCTGCAAAAAGCCAAACAGTTAACAGGATTGCCGGTAACAGTTGAAGTGGCGACTGGGAAGCAGGTTGAAGATGCTTTACATTTTGATATAGATATTTTATGGATTGGTGCACGCACAACAGTGAATCCTTTTAGTGTGCAGGAAGTTGCTGATGCATTGCGCGGTGTTGATGTGCCGGTGATGATAAAAAATCCAATCAATCCTGATCTTGAATTATGGACTGGTGCAGTTGAACGCGTTGCAAAAGCGGGCATTAAGCAAATCGGTTTAATACATCGCGGGTTTAGTTCTTATGGAAACACAGAATATCGTAATGCACCCATGTGGCATCTTGCTATTGAAATGAAGTTGCGCAATCCCGGTATGATGATGATTAATGACCCATCACATATTTGCGGACGCAGAGATATTTTATTTGATGTTGCACAAAAAGCAATTGACCTTGATTATGACGGCTTGATGATTGAATCGCATATTGATCCTGATCATGCCTGGAGCGATGCAAAGCAACAGGTAACTCCTGAACGTTTAGCTGAAATGCTTAGCAGCATTCGCTGGAGAAAAGAAGATACTCCTTCAGAAGAATTTCACGCAACTATGGAAAAGTTACGCCAGCAAATAAATCATCTTGATGATGAGTTATTGCAAATCCTTGGACAGCGCATGAAAGTAGCTGATGAAATTGGTAAGTATAAAAAAGCAAACAACATTACAATTTTGCAAACCAATCGCTGGAATTCAATTTTGGAAAGAGCGTATGCAAAAGGAGAGAAACTTGGTTTAAGCAAAGAGTTTATCACAAAATATTTTGATGCGGTGCACATGGAAAGTATCAATCATCAGAATAAGATAATGAATGATTAAAGCCCATCCCTGAAGGGAGTCTCATAGCCTAATCAAAATCTGTTTCTTTGATTATTGATTTTTAATGAAGCTAATTAATTTTAAAATTTCATCAGACAATATTTCACTTGAAACGGTAGATCACTATTTAGATCTTCATAATAATTATGACTTAATATCTTTTGAGTATAAAGTAAAAAATAGGCAATTTCAAATTTTTTGGTCAAAAGGCATAGGTGATTGGGTTGATGAAAAACTACCAAAGAAATTAAATTTATACTTCATCAATACTTCTTTTTTAAAAATTAAAGAAAATGAGAAAGATGAGTTTATTAAAGATGACAATTGTTTAGATGCAATCGGCTTCTCAGAAGTAAATCTGAGAGATAATATGGATAGCTGGTT
>JAICKT010000385.1 GCA_025927795.1 Parafilimonas sp.
CAAAAAGAAGCGATTGAAATTTTGCGCTTTAAACTTGATGAGCTAAATAATTAATAATAATTTTTACTGAGCTTTTAAAATCATTATCACATGAAAAAAATAAAACAACTTTTATTGCTTCAAATACTTGTATTAAGTTTTAATTATTCTTTCCCGCAAACAAATGGCATTTATAATATAAAAGATTTTGGTGCTGTTGGTGATGGAACAACGTTAGATTCAAAAGCTATTAATACAGCCATTGATGAAGCTGCGGCAAATGGTGGCGGCGATGTAGTTTTTCCTGCGGGAAATTATTTGAGTGGTGTTATTCATTTAAAAAACAATATTCATTTAATACTGCAGCAAGGTTGTGTGTTGATTGCTACTGATGAAAACCCTGAACAGAATTACGATTCAGCAGAAAAATCCATCAATACAATTTACCAGGATTATGGTCATAGTCATTTTCACGATGCATTTATTTGGGGCGATAATTTGCATGATATTTCTATTACAGGACAGGGAATGATTTGGGGGAAAGGTTTGATTAAAGATTGGATTAAAAATGACAGGCATGCAAATAAAGCAATCTGTTTATATCGTTGCCGCAATGTAATTATTCGTGATGTTTCCATTTTGCATGGCGGATGGTTTGCAATTCTTGCAACAGGTGTTGATAACCTTACAATTGATAATTTAAAAATTGATACTGACCGTGATGGAATGGACATTGATTGTTGCAAAGGTGTGCGTGTAATAAATTGTTTTGTAAACTCGCCTTTTGATGATGGCATTTGTTTGAAGAGCACATTTGCGTTAGGTTATTTTCGGCCAACAGAAAATGTAACCATTACAAACTGCCAGGTGAGTGGCTATGATGAAGGCAGTTTATTGGATGGTACTTTTAAGCGTACAGGAAATGCTGATGATAAACCTACCGGGAGAATAAAATTTGGAACTGAATCAAATGGTGGGTTTAAAAACATTACTATTTCAAATTGTGTGTTTGATTATTGCCGCGGACTTGCGCTTGAAACAGTTGACGGTGGTTTGCTGGAAGATGTAACTATTAATAACATAACCATGCGTGATATTTTGAACGACCCAATATTTCTTCGTCTTGGCGCAAGGATGCGGGCACCGCAAGGAACAGCTGTTGGCAAATTGCACCGCGTAATTATTAGCAATGTTATTGTATATAATGCAGATTCAAATTATGCGTGTACAATTAGCGGTGTGCCGGGAAATAATATTGAAGATGTGCTGCTCAATAATATTTCTATTTATTATAAAGGCGGCGTTACAAGTTTTAAAAATGATTCCATGCCTGAAAAAGCAAATGCTTATCCCGAGCCAGGCATGTTTGGCGCAGCAACTTCATCCGGTTTTTTTATAAGACATGTGAATGGTTTGAAATTAAATAACATCACTATAAAACATCTTGCAGCAGATAAACGACCTGCATTTATTTTAAATGATGCAAGCAATATTTCTATGGATAAAATTTTTATTGATACAGAAAGTAAACAACCCTGGGCTGTATTAAAAAATGTAAAGGCATTTCATATTTCAGAAAGTGATAAAATAAAAAATGCAACTATTGATGATGCGATAAGTCAGTTTCTGTATAAATAGAATTAATCCGGCAAAACTTTCACCATAATATTTTTAAAATAAACAGTACTGCCTGGGTCATGGCCTTGCAATGCAAATGTTCCGCTTGAATCAATTGGTCCTTTTTTATCTGGTGGCGGAACGTTGGTTGGTTGTGTATAATCAACTACGGTTTTATCATTAATCTTTACAATAACATGGCTGCCAACAACTTTAATATATTCAGTAAACCAAACATTATCGGGAGCAACAACTTCTTTTACATCATCAATGCCGTATAAGCTTCCTGTTCTGCGCCAGTCTGTATGCGAATTATTTACCTGCACTTCGTAGCCAATTTGCGGCCAGCTGCTATCCTGAAATTGCGTATGAAAATAGATACCCGAATTAGAATGCGGCTTCGTCATTACATCAGCTTTAAACTCAAAATTTTTAAAGCGGTGATTATTTACAGGTCCTTCATAAAATAAATGTGCAGTGTTCCCATTCACCTTAATCATACCACTGTCTATGCTAAAAGTAGAGGCATTGTTGCCTACTTTCCAGCCATCAAGTGATTTGCCATCAAACAAAGAAATCCAATTATCTGTTTGCGAAAAAAGAGTAGAACTTACCAGCAGCAACACAAACATGTTTAAAGCAATAAATTTTTTTTTCATTTTGTAAGATTTGTGACGGTTAAAAGTATTCATTCAATTAATATCAATTATTTTATTTTTTTATGGCAATAAATCTTCCAGTTCATTCAGGTTAATTTCTTCAAGCACGTCTCTTTTATCCTTCCATCTTATTAAACGAATACAGTCATCCGCAATTTCAATTCCGGTTATATCGCCGTCATCAAAACAACAGCAACCGCTGTTAAAATAAGAAGGAATTATTTTAGAAAAATCTGGTGTGGTTTCATTTTTGGGCTGCACTTTTTTTATTTCTTCTTCTATATTTTTTGTGGCTGATGTATTGTTTGCTTTTTGTGCATTACCTAATTTAACATACAATCTTTCTAAATGCGTTAGCGACATAAACACCGGCTGATGTGTGTGCCCTGTGATGAGTAATGTATTTTTTTCTGCGCTGCTCCATTCATACATAATTGTATTGTGTAAAGATTTAAGCTGATCATTATTGGCAGGCGTGTTTGGATTAATATCCAGTAAACTTTGTAATGGTCCCCAAATCATCGAAACAAAAAATTTACTGAACCAGTTACCGTCACTTTGCAAATCTCCCTGGTGTCCGTGCGTTAAATAAATTTCAAATCCGCGCTTATTAATAGTTGTAGTAAGAATGCATCCTTCGTATATCGAAATTTTTTCACCATAAATGCTTTGCAATTGAATAAAAGCAGTGGGGTCGTTTGCCCAATACAAATCGTGATTGCCAAAAATTTTTATATATCGCTTTTGTTGCAGAAATAATTTTTCCTTTTCAAATGAAAGCTTGTTATTTTTTTTAACCTGGAAAATATTATTCTCCCAAAGTTCTTCGCCATCACCGAGGTTGATAAAAAAATATCCTTCATCAAAATAATATTGCAGCGCTTTCACATAATTACTTTCACAAACAGCAAAATCGTCTGCGTGATTTTTTTTGCCTTTATGTTCATCTGAAAATATTATGAATTTGTCTGTTGAAATATTGAACGGAATAATTACACCTTTTTTTTTATCATCATCAATAATTTGTTTATGCAGTTTGGTTAATGAATCAAAAACACGTTGTTTATCCGGGCGCGAAGAAAACTTATCTGCTAAACGAATAACGGGCTTCCGCAATAATTTTTGAAGGAAGTTCATCTTAGAAATTCAAATTAAAATTAAGGGCTAAAGTTCATAGAGACTTCCATTACTTGCTGTTGACTTAAGTTAACAGCAATGCAGTATGTGTTCTACAGATGCAAAATATGGACATTTTGAACAGTAAATTTTTAATTGCAAATGGTTAGTGATGCAACTAAATTTGTTATTCATTAAATTTTATGAAGCGTACAATAAAAAAAGTTGCAGTATTAGGCAGTGGTGTGATGGGTTCAAGAATTGCCTGTCATTTTGCAGGCATTGGTGCACAGGTGTTGTTGCTGGATATTGTAGCCCCCTCCAACTCCCCCGGTGGGGGAGAGTTCAACACGCAAGGCTCATTTATTTCATCAAATAATAATGCATCTAAGCAAGGCGAGGCAAGCGCGATGATGGCTTCCCCTGCCGGGGGAAGTCGGATGGGGGCTAATAAAATTGTGAATGATGCATTGCAGGCTGCCATTAAATCAAATCCGTCGCCTGTTTATACAAAAGATGTTGTAAAAAGAATTACAACAGGAAACTTTGATGATAATCTAAAAGATATTACGAATTGTGATTGGGTGATTGAAGTAGTTGTTGAACGACTCGATATTAAACAACAATTGTATGAAAAGGTTGAACAGTTTCGCAAACCGGGCACTTTAATTACAACCAATACGTCTGGTATTCCAATTCATTTATTATCGAAAGGAAGAAGTGATGATTTTAAAAAATATTTTTGCGGCACACATTTTTTTAATCCGCCGCGTTATTTGCGTTTGCTCGAAATAATTCCTGCCCCTGAAACAGATAAAAGCGTTATAGATTTCCTAATGCATTACGGCGATTTGTTTTTAGGTAAAACAACTG
>JAICKT010000095.1 GCA_025927795.1 Parafilimonas sp.
CTTCTTTGAAATTATAAAAAGCGGAAACAGTTTTAGCAACATCATTATACACCAAAGCCACATGTGCCCAATCCTGTGTATAAATAACAGGCTCATCACTGGTTATTGTTTTATTACCGATAATAACCTGCAGATGTTTATCACTTGTAAGTGCAAGCTCCATAGAATTACCATTACTGCCCTGGCTAAACAAAGTGCCATCAGCAGGTGTATTTTGTTTCACCCACATTTCTGCTGTTATACTTTTACCTGTAAAATTCTTTGCAAACTCAGTAGCTAAATAATCATTTTTACCATCGAGATAAACTGATACAGAATGATCTCCCTGCGATCCGTTTTTAATACCTGTTACCTGGAAATTATTGTTGGTTAATAAGCCGCCATTGATTGGTTCATTAAACGTAAGTTTTATTTCATCACTTGCTCCAAGCACTCCGTTTGCAGGTTGCGGTAAACCAAATGGACGCGGTGTAATCGTGTCTTTAATTCCGCTTACTATATCTGATAAAGTAACGATTGGCGGATTACCCTGACCTGTAGAGCAAGAACTTACTGCCCGTATATCATAATTCTGATCAGGGAAAAGTGTGTTATTCATTTCAAGATCATAATTGATAACTGCTGGGTCTGTGATCAAATATTTATTACTTCCTGTTGCAGCTTTAAGTTTAGTACTGTCTGCATAAAATGTTGCTGCAGGCAACCATTCAGAAGATGATGATGATTTGTACTGCAATGCAATGTGATCAAACAATATATTGGTAGTATCAAACTTATCAATAGTAACCGGCAAGTATCTTATGCCATTCGAATCAACAGGAGATTTTGTATTCAATATCCAGTTAGCTGCCGGTGCACTAAGACTAATATCCGAACACGAGGGAATAAAATGAGCTGCAACGATTTGTGTATCGGCAATTGTTGCCTGGTAACTTGTAAGATCATACTGACAGGCAGAATGCCAGATGATCATTATGCTATCGTAATTAAGCGCGTTCGGACCTTTAGTAATGGTTAGCACCTTATTTACTGTTTGTCCGTATTGCACAACAATAGCACGGCCTGTACCCGCAATTGATACACCATCCACAGCGATGGTTGCACCTTTAATGCTGTTATTATCAACATATCCCAAAATAAATGTTGCGGGCAACCCGGCTTCAGATTCATTTCTCAATGTTAGATTAAATACTGCCGGACGTGAAGAAGGAACATTATCTACTTCATGTGTATCCACATCAAATTTTGGAACTTCTATTTGAGCTGTTGCCTGATTTAGCAGTGTACCAGGTTTATAATATTTTGTATAGGTAGCACCTTCATAAGGACAGGCACTTTCACCACCTTTTGTAATAAAGGCAAAGCTTCCGTCAGGAGCTTTATTTTCATCTACACTAATATAATCATCAGTACCATCTGATGCCAATGTAAAACCTAAATCATTACTTGTAGTTGTGCTGTTATCATGCGTATTTTCTTTGCTTGAATCAACCGTTAGACCCATAGTAAATTCTAAACCAATACCAAGTACTTCTCCACCCAATGTTTGTGATACATTTCCAGATAATATCCAGCTATAAGTACTTGAAGAAGTTTTTGTAATCTCCGTTTGCTCTGAATGTGTTATTGGGCTGCCTGCATGGAAAGAATAGTTTTGTTCTAATTTAGATTGCAGTTTTGCTTTTTCATTATCTGCCAATACCTGTTTCCAGTTATCTATGTATTGATTTAATTGAAAAACTGAATCCGGAAAATCCTGTGCTCCCGCAGGATAATAAACAGTATAACTTTTTCCATCATTATACTTGCTGTTTGCAGCATCAGCACCAAAAGCAATAGAATCTTGGTTCGCTCTTCCGAAATTTTCATCACCTTTTGCAAGATGAGAGATATATACGGGCTGCATAGTTTCAGTAGCATATTGCTGTGCCTGAGTTGCTGATGTATTAACAGGATATACATTTAAAAGCCCGGTAATAAGTGAGTCAAGGTGGGGGATCATCTGGAATTCTATTACCTGCTGTGTGTAAGCAAAAAGTGTATTAAAAGTTATGCCTTTAATAAAACCTATACGCTGAACAACAACATACCTGTTATTTGAATCAGTTAATGGAATATCATCAGGCAGAATGCCGTTTTTAGTTTTATCAAGCACAATAATGTTGTTACTGGTGCCGTAAGTAATATTTGTAGAATGACCAATGAACACATCTCCCAATTCGCCAACAAAATGCGGGTCATCACTTGTTTGAAAATTATTGGTTATAGTATTGGTTTCTTCTTTTGTATTTGAGTTTGTCCATTCTTCTTTGTACTCAACACCCAATTTTGTATTGTCTGTTGTTTCTTCTTCCTCAATTAAACCCGCTCCAACGCCTTCCCATGTTGTTACCTTTTCACCAAGTTTTATTGTAAGATCTGAATTAAGAGCTTCATTAAAAGAGCCGGAATAAGTAGAGCTGGAAGATGTTGTAAAACCTTGCTGGGCATAAGAAAAGCTTCTTGAACCCGGCGGATCGCGCAATACCATTGATATTTCATTTGGTCCTTCAGTAACAAAATCAGTTCCCGTTGATTTGCCTCCTAACACGTAACACTGCATCTTATTTGTGTTATCATAACTTTGCCAGGCAACAGTGCCTGATGTACCAAATTTTAAAGTTGCATCAAAACTTTCCAAACCATCAGAACCAATATCAGGATCGCCGATTGCAAAACTGTAATAACCTGTGCCATCAGAATTTAAACTAACATCATCTTCGCTTGTAGTGCCTGCTTTCATTTCATTGTTTATCGTTACGTGACCATCCTGCGTTGGTACATTATCAATGCGCTGTTTACCATCTTTTGTTGTTTCAATTGCTCCATTTTTAAGGTGGAATGGATAAGATTCGAAAGCATTAATTTTAAATAAGTATGGAACATTTTTAGTGAATGCAGGATGACCAACTACATATTCTGCTGTGCCGGTTTTTGTTGTATCTGCTAAAGCGAATGTGGTTGATTTGTCAATCTTTTCAGAAATAAGCGGAGTGCCATAAAAATAATCTCCAAAATAAGGAAGTACATCAAGGCTATCACTTGTTTGAACTATGGTTATACTTGGGGTAACACGTTCTATAAATAACGCAGAATCATTATAAGCAACACTATCCGAATAATTATTGGAAACCCAATTTGAATCTTTTAAGGTAGAATCAACATAATTATATGACGATTTGTATGTATAAAAATCATTTGTGAAATCAAAGGAAGGCTGGCTTTGACCAGGTATTATATTATTCCAGCCATTTATAAATGCAGTGTCTGCTATGAACTTTTCTGGTATAATATCGGCTGCAAATTCACCTGTAAGCGAATCAGGATGAATAACGATACGATCACTGTAATAATCAGTTACAGTTTTATGTATTTTATCAGAGTCATTAGGATCCGAAAGTTGTAAATGTTTTATAGTGTCTTGCCTAACAGTTGAGTTTATATTTAAAAGTGCAGTGCTGCCACCTGCAAGCTTCATTACAACAAACATGCTATCTCCTAAATTATTTTTAGAAAGTGAATAGCCTAAAGGATAAGCTGCCTGTATTGTTCCGCCACAAACACGACCAATAAAGCGAATGGTAGTACTGTCATATAAATGGATACCAGCATAAGAAGTTTGATAATCAATTTCCTTATTTCCATTTAATATCTCTCCATTTTCTTCAAATACATGATTGGCTTTTACAGCTTGTACTTTATGTATGCCAACAGGCACAGTAATGTTGAAATTACCTGCGTTATCTGTTTGTATTAAAGTTCCATCACTTGTTTGTGCATATTGTCCGTCTATTTTAAATTGTACACCTGAAACAGGAACTGTTGTATTGCTATAATAAATTGTACCTGAAACAGGGAAAGAAGATTTGTCTGTAAAGTTTACCGTAAAATCTGTTGAGCTTGCTGAAATAAAACGGCTGTCTGATACAGGATCGAACACATGTGTACCAAGTAAAGGAACAATTGAATAAGTAGTACCATTGCCTGTGTAAGGAATGCCTGCAATAAGATAATTGCCTGTTGAATCTGTATAAGATTTAAATGAAAGCTGGTCTGGTGTTGGTATGGTTGAAGAATGAATGGCATTGCCATGTATGTTTCCATCATTCATATTATAAACAGTGCTTTTGTATGACAGATCATAAAACTCGTTTGGTATAGTTTCATCAAAACGCCAGTAAGCAGCTAATCCGTTTTCACCACCGGTTAATATGCGCGTGTAATCGCGTGCAATAATTGAGTCTGGCAAAGCAATATTCCAAACGCGCATTTCATCAATAAAACCTTTATAATTATTTCCGGTTTTGTTTCTTCCAATATAAACTGCTGCATCAACATCCGTGGTTTGCTGGTAATTATTTGCAACCTGACCGATTAATAAATCATTCAACATCAGACTTAAAGAATCTTTACTATGCACACCCGCAACATGTATAAATGATCCATTTATATTTTGGTATTTGCCCGTAACTGTTTTACCGTTATAAGTAAAGTAAAGCTGACCATCTTTATTAAAACCTAATTCATACTGTTCACCATGACTAAAAATAACCTGGTTAGTTGGCGATGCATCTGATGGTTTTATCCATGTTTCAATTGTTGCAGCAGTATCTGTAAAAGGTTTATTTAATGAGTCAAGCATCATATAGCTCGAATCATCACCATTTAAGTAAATACTTTGCCCGGTTTGAATAGCATCTTTACTTTGTACTCTTACAGATGCATTCTGCACAGCCTGCCCGCTAACATAAGTAATGCGACCATGAATATTTCCGGTAGGACTTCTAAAGCCAATTGCATATAGAGTATCTTTTGCATAAACAGGCGTCTTATTACAATTCAAATAGCCAATCATCATGTACGAATAATAAGTACCGGGAATACCTTTCTCATCATTTGTCTGGAATGTTGAACCGAATGCTGCAGGCACAGTAAGTATTTGCACATAATTAGTATCACCGTATACAGCTCTTTTTATAATGAAATTATCAAAGGCGCCACTTACTTTCCAATTCAGTTCTGTTCGATCCGGGAAATAACCTTTCGATGCGTTCATCGTTAATAGCTTTCCTATATCTGCACGTATAATACTACCATCTACAGATATGGGAGAATAAGCATTGAACTGCGAACCTGTGGGTGGAACTACCTGCAATGTGTAAACATATTCAGTACAAGTTGCAATCTGTTTATCTGCATAATAACCTAAATCAAAATCTTTTTCTGTAAGCGTAAACTGAGATTGCGTTCCTATTGTGTTATTGTACTTTGTGATGATGAAGGATGAACCCGGTAACCAAGCAGCAGGATCAGGATTCCATGTTATTAATACTGAATTATCATCTTGCAGCGTAGCTTTCGTTTTGTTAGCATCGATGCTTAAAAAAGGTATGGTTATACTATCTTCTTTTGCGACATCCCAAAGATGCCAGTCAGGACTATTATAATCCCGCGATACACGGAAATACATCTTGGGTAAAAGATTTTGGGTTGTATAACTAAATGAATTATCAGTATTGTTATAAACTACTGAGTCTAATGTAAAATTTTTAAATGATGGATCGCCTGAGACCTGAATTTTAAAATTGCTTTTTATAAGATTAGTTGTATTTACAGGATCAATTTGCCATGTGAATATTGCTGTGTGATTAATCGTATCATAAGTTACAATTGCAGTTTTTGGCTGCGGAAATGCAGGCACATTAATATAAGGCGAAGTGGTGTCCACTCTGCCGTAAAAAGAAGATGCATGATCAAAATAAGCTTGTTGCAAATAATAATAACTTGAATCATTACCTGTATTTACATAATCATAAGCATAATCAGCGGCTATGTGGTCATAAAGCGGAGATTCATTAATAAAATTATCGCGGTTAAATAATTGTATTTTACTTACGGAATCAATGCCATTCAATGTTTTTTTATACCCAACTTTGCCCTTTGCTTCATACATGTTTGTTTGAGAATTAAGCATAGTTACAAAATCAACCGGAGCAATATCGAAACTGCTCATTTGCTGTATAGCAGGATATCTTGTACCAGCAATTACTCCATTAAGCGGAATAGTGCTTGCTTCATGCCAAAATCCATTAACTTCAAGATATGTAATGTGTTTGTTAGAATTTGTAACATACAATGTTATATGTATCCACGTGGCAGTGTCCGAGCTTGATCCGATTATGGATTGTTTATAAACAGAATCTATAGAAATTGTTTCTCCGTTTAATATACTTGATGTGTCTTTGTTACTCGCAGTGTCCCATCCAAACCTAAAGAAAGTCTCATAATCACCTCCCCCGTTAATATTATATCCTAATGTTCCCTGTTGCACCCATGCATCAGTAGGATTACCAAAAGGAAAATAGTTATGATCATAAACACGAAGGCTAATACCAATTGTCCCTTTTTGCGCATTAAATGAGTCTACATGCCAATACTTATTATTATCCTCCCATGATGTTTCTGCTCTTGCATATCTTGGTATAAAACAAATTCCGGTAATTACAAACAGTGCTGCATACAAAAAGCGTAACGTTTTTCTTTTTTGTTTTGAAAATTTTTTAGCTTTAAAATAATGTTTTTTAAAATTGTCAGCAGTGTTTACATCTTTAGAAAATAAAATACAAGTGGGGTTAAGCTGCTTCATAATAGTCAAAATTTTGTTATAAGAATTGGTTTGTTGTGGAAATAATCCAGAAAAGAATGAGTTATTTCAACGGCTAAAATTATTGTGCGGAAATGCGCCTTACAATAGCTAAAACAGGCTATTGTAATTAACGATAGAGAGATTAAATAAGCGTGTAATTATTTTACAATTCTCTTTTGCAGTGCTGTTGAAACAGCTTCTGAAACACTATGCACGTGCAGCTTTTGATAAATATTCTTGATGTGATTATTTACAGTGTAAACAGATATTTTGAGTTCAGGCGCAATCATTTTATGGCTTAAGCCTTTTACAAGCAAACGGAGTATTTCAAGTTCACGCTCTGATAAATCAAATTTTTCTTCAGGTTGAAAGTTTTGTTTCTGAAAAAGTTCAAGAACTCTTTTTGCAACAGTTGCAGTCATAGGTGCGCCTCCATTCATTACATCATAAATTCCTTCAATTAATTTTTCAGGTGGTGTTTTTTTAAGCATGTATCCATCTGCACCTGCGAGAATGCTGTTAAAGATTTTTTCATCATCTTCAAAAACTGTTTGCATGATAATGCATGTATGCGGAAAATTCTTTTTGATAAGTTTTACTCCATTAATGCCGTTTACTTTCGGCATATCAATATCCATCAGCACAACATCAGGAACATTTGTTGAAAGATGTTCAACAACATTTTCGCAATTTTCATAATCACCAACACATTGCATTTCTTTTTCCAAACCTATTAATAATTTTAAAGCTTCTCTTCTGTGTTGATGATCGTCAAAAATTGCAATCTTAATCATGCGGCAAAATAAATTGTATAAAAAAATAAGTCAATAGCTTAAAAAGGCTATTGATTAATGATATGGAAAACTTAAACATATTTCTGTGCCTTTTTCCAATGCAGATTTAATTTTTATTTCGCCCTTGAGATTTTCAGCCCTGTGCTGCATATTTACCAGCCCGTTTGCAGAACTGCGTATTGAATTTACATCAAAGCCTTTACCATCGTCTTTTATCGAAAGTTTTATCACAGCATTTTTTGATGACAGATCAATCCAAACATTTTCTGCTTCTGCATATTTCGCTATATTATTTAATGCTTCTTTATAAATGAGATAAAAATCTCTGCGCTTTTCCATTTTAAATTTCAGATGGTTAAGCTGTTCATCAAAATTGAAATGAAGTAAATAATCTTTGGCTTCAAAAAGCTGTACTGCATGTTCACGCATACGGTTCATAATATTTTCAAATCTATCGTTTCGTGCATTAATTGTCCAAACTATATCATTCATTGCATCCATCATTTCATTTGTGTCTTCACTTATCTTTTTTAATAATGTGCTTGATTCTGCTGCATCTTTTCTCAATTGTTCCTGCGCCACTTTGGAATAGATAGAAATAGTGCTGAGTGATGAACCTATCTCATCATGCAGGTCGGTTGCAATACGATTTCTAACTACATATAATTTTAATATTTGATTAAGCCTGTATTGATAAATACTATAAATAAGCACAGCAGTTATTATAACAATTAAAGCATAAAACCACCATGTTTTCCACCATGGCGGAGTAATTATAATGTGAATTATTTTTATGTGACTGCTCCACAAACCTGCAGTATTACTTGCGTTTAATTTTAAATCGTAAGAGCCTGGGAAAAGATTTGTATAGTTGGCGGAATTTTGCGTACCGGCATCTACCCAATTTTTATCAACACCAATCAGCATGTAACGGTATTGCAATTTTTCGGGATTGTTATATTCCATTCCTGCAAAATGAAAAGTGAGAAAGTTTTGATCATAAGAAAGACGCATGGTATCAATCGAAGCAATAGCTATATTATTCCAGGCAGGATATTTTGTAATTGGCTCATTATTTATTGCTACATCTGTTAAAGCAATTGCAGGTTGGTAATTATCTATTTTGATAGAATCAGAATCAAATATTGTGTAACCTTCTGTTCCGCCAAAAGCTATTTTAGCATCGGGGAAACACATAAATTGATAGCGGTTAAATTCATTGCCCTGCAATCCATCTTTTGCTGTAAATGAAAGCACACTGTAATTTGAAGGATTGAAACGAAATATTCCTTTGTTACTGCTGCACCAAAAATATCCCTCTTTGTCAGCAACAATAGTATAAACCGTATTATTAGGCAAACTGTCTTTTGTTGTAAATGATTTTGCTGTTCCTGTTTTAATATTAAATCGTATTAATCCGTTGCCTCTCGAAGTAACCCATAAAATGTTTTTGTTTTTTGGATCGTTTGCAGCCATTAAAAGAAAAGCATTGTGAAAAGCTTGAACACCGGGTTGATCTTTATACCAAACAATTTTTTTTGTGTTAGCATTAAAAAATTGTAAAGCATCAGAGTAAACAAGGCATAATCCGTTACCTGTTGCAAGAAGATAATTTGGATTTGTATTATTGCTGTTTAATTTGAAAGGATTTAAATATTCTTTATTAGTAAGATCAACCTGAACAAGCTCAGCATTCTGTAACACTGCCCAGCAACGATTTTGCGGATCGAATGACAAATTAGCAACACCGGGATCTGTATTTGCAGGCAGACCTTTATTTATATTATATACAGTTGTATGAAGTTTCGTGATTTTAATAAAGCTGTTGCTCGCAACTTTCTGCCCATCAATTTTTTCATAAGGAAAATTTGCAATCCAAAGATTTCCGCTTTTATCAAAACTGGAGCAACCATTATATGCCTCATCATTAAATTTATTTGTATTGATGCGTTTATTATTAACCGGTATTTTATTCCATGCCCATAAAATATCCTGAAAAAATCCATTTTTAATTTTCATCGAATTAAAACCCGGATAATTCAAATCTATCATTCTTGCACCGAACGTATTAGTGGCTACCCATAAAACATTAGAACGGTCTATCATCATTGAAAAATTGCCTGGCTTTAATTCGTTTGTCCAAATAAGGGTTAAACTTTCATCTTTATTTATTTTATAAATTTTGTTGGTATCTGCGAGATATAAGTTTTTATCAGGCGCTATTTCAATTTGCTTTTTGGAAGACGCAGGAATGTAAGAAGGGAATTTAATTTTTTTCCATCGATCGTTTTGAATATTATACTGCCACACATACCAGCGGTTATTAATTAAAAAATTATTTTCTTTTGTAACCTGAATACGAAATGCTGAAATATCTTCCGGAGTTTTTAGAATACACAATTCATCTGGCAGTGCACATTTTTTTCTGAAAGCCTGATGATTGACCGAAACGTATAAAGCTTTATTTGTTGTTAACCAAATTTCACCACTACTACCCTCAGTTACAGACACAGGATATTCGGAATTTGGAAATGAAATAAGCTGAGGCTTTGTTTGCTGCCAGCTGAAATATCTCATTTCAAATTTTGATAATTGCTTATTAAAGTATATGATATAGATCTTGTGTAAATTATCCTCAAATATTTTATATTGTTTGCCTATGCCAGCAGAATTTAACCACGCAAATTCTTTTTCTTTTGAAAGGTGTCTGAATTTTTCTGTTACCGGGTTTAAAATATCTGTTATCCCGTTACCCTCTTGTATCCAGATATTATTTTCTTTATCAATAGAAAGATAATTTATAACATTAGTGGAAAGCGAGTTACTGTCCGACGCATCCTGATAAAACACTTTAATTTTTTTTCCGTCGTAGCGGGCAAGACCCCCATTTGTGCTTAACCATATAAAGCCTTGTTTATCCTGAACCATCCCGGTTATAAAACCTTGTGGTAATCCATCATCAATTGTAAGGGTTTCAAAAGGAAGTTGAATGGTTCGCTGTATTTGCGCATTAACAAATATTATTTGTATGAAAAAAAATATTGCAACAAGTATAAAGGTTTTCATCTAAGGGAATTCATCTTAAAAATACAGGCATTATATTAATTGTGCATAAATGTTTAAAGTTTTAGTTAGGAAGTTGTGATGGCGTTACATGAATGAAATCGGTTACTAATGGTTTTTAGTTATTACACTAATATTTTTTTCATTATTTACATTTTCATTTATAACATACTATACTTAAGCTTACCTATAAGCCAGACAAAAATTATAACGGCGCGGATCAATTCAGCTTTAATGTAAGTGTTGGATGTTTGTCTTCTGCCATCCAAATTCATCTTGCGGAATTAGATATATATTAATCAAGTTGGCAAACTAATTATCTGTATCAACCATCCAATAATCTCTTGGATATAAACGATACAAAACAGTGTTTTCTCCTTCTGCCGATTTCAAATACGCTTCGTAAGCCTTCATTTGTTTTTCGGGGCCGATAACAAAATTTATTGCGCCTTGCACATCTTTTGAAGGCATACCATAACCGGGAAATATTTTTTGATACACTGAATCTTTATAATGATATATCGCATTTAAAATATAGGGTTCTTTTCTTAACTGCAATATGGATTGACGAAAAGTTTTTACAACATCAGGCGTTGTGCCATCGGTTAAATCTGCAGCCATTGCTTCGCCGCGTACTTCATAATCTGATGCAGAACGATTACCGCGAACCGCTAATGAAACAACATAATCAACTGCACCGGAATCTATAGGTGCCTTTTTTATTTCATTAATTACAAAGCGTAATGTTTGCGGTAGCTCCGGTGTTCTTTCCGCATAATATTGAAATCTGCCCGACGTTGGTGATGCACCAACACCGGTACTGTATGATAAACCTGCGCCTGTACTTTTTGTATAAACACTTTGTTTGCCACCGCCTGCATATAATTCTGCTGATAAAAATTTCTGTAGTTGTTCTTTTGATGTATCGCGATATGTAGTTAATGGTGCAGAATTTATAAATACACCTGTTGGTGAATTTGGATTCATCAAGCCAACAAACACCGGCGTTTCTGTAGTATTCATTCTTTGCTTAACTCTTTCATCAATCATTTTTGTTGAAGCATATTGTTGTTGAGTAACTGATGTTTTATCAAAGTCTGAAAGCATTTTATTAATGTCAGCAGTCAACTTATCTTCTGTGTTTTGCGAACCGATAATAAACAATCTTGCATTTGATGTATTAAGCAAACTTTTTCGCACTTCATTTAAATCTGATAAAGTTTTTTCAGGCGTTTGCGCTAAACCTTGCTGCATTGTTTTGCATAAATAATTCCAGTCAGCATGTAAAGAATTATCGGGAATATCATTCAGCATTTGTTCCAAATCTTCTGCTGCATCTTTTGCTGATTGTTTTGCATTTGCAGGTAATTGATTGAAAGCATCTGCATATTGTTTATTGATGCCTGCAGAATCAACATTTGCATCTGTAGAATTTATAACTGATAAAAGCTTGCTTAATTCTTCGCGTTCACCTTGCGCATTTGCAAGCGATGATAAAAAAGTTTGAATCGCTGCGCTGTCTGAAGAAGCACCTGCATTTTTCAGCATCCATTTCAAACGAAAAATATTTTGTGCTCTTGTTAAGAAAGATGAAGTTGCAAGTAGTAAAGGCTTATCCTGCGAGAAGTAAGCATTCGCCGGATCTGTTACCCATGTTTCTTCCGGGTTTTGCATTTTCTTTCTTATACCGGATAACTCTTGCTCAACAAGGTCTCTTATGCGCTGTAAATTTTCTTTAGTCCAGTTTGGTTCTTTTAATACATTATCCATCCATTCAATTGCACGTTGTCCTTCTGCCAAATTATTTCCTGCACCTTTTACAACAAGTTCTGCCCTTCCCGTTATAGTGCTTGTACTGTAGTAACTTTCCAAACTAAGAATC
>JAICKT010000513.1 GCA_025927795.1 Parafilimonas sp.
GGCAATGCCAATTGCAAGCCCAAGTATATTAAAAACGGTGTAACCTTTTTTTTTCAGAATATTTCTGAATGCAACCTGAAGATGATTTTTAAACATCACAGAAGTTTTAATTTAAATGTTTAGTTATACCTTTTTGTTCACTGTTCACATTCATCATTCCGTTCTCAAACTCTTCACCGGATTGGCAACGGCTGCTTTTATTGCCTGGAAGCTTACTGTAATTAATGCAATAAAAACAGCACTCGCTCCTGCAACGGCAAACACCCACCACGTTATATGGATACGGTATGCAAAACTTTGAAGCCACTTATTCATTGCCCACCATGCAATAGGTGATGCAATCACAAATGCAATCAGCACAAGTACTATAAAATCTTTTGCCACTAATGTTGTAATGTCAGGAATATTTGCTCCCAATACTTTTCTTATGCCGATTTCCTTCGTCCGTTGTTGTATGGCATAAGATGATAAACCAAACAATCCGAAGCAGGCAAGTAAAATTCCAATGCCGGTAAAAATTTTCATCACTTCGCCCAGCCGTATTTCTGATTGATATAATTTATCGTAATCTTCATCCAGAAAATGATATTCAAATGGACGGTCAGGTACAAGGGATTTCCATTTTGATTGCAAAAAAGAAATGGTTTGCGGTAAATGCTCACCGCTTAATTTTACCAGCAATTCTCTTCCTCTTATTTCCGTAAATAATACAAAAGGTTTTATAGGAGAGCGCAGCGATTCGAAATTAAAATCTTTTACCACTCCTGAAACATAACCGGGCCTGGCATTATCTAAAAACATTTTTTTGCCCACTGCCTCCTTTGGCGACCAGCCTAATTCTCTTGCCGCAGATTCGTTTAAAATAAAATGATATATTCTTAATTTCTGGCTGTCTGATGCAACATCTTTAATATCCTGCTGTGTAAAATTCTTTCCGGCAATTAATTGGAGGCCAACCGTATTTACAAAATCTTCATCAACGGGATTTGCTGTTACTGCTATTTGCTGATCATCCGGCATTATTGCAGAACGCATATTATAACCACCACCACCTTCTACCGGGGAACGGACACATCGCGACACACTCAATACATCAGGATTGGTTTTAAATTCGTGTTTGATCACATCAATGTTTGCAAGCATTCTGTCATTCATTGGCAGCACTACCACATGGTCACGATCATACCCTAATTTTTTATGCTGTATAAAATACAATTGACGCTGCATAACGAATGTTGATATAATCAGGAAAACAGAAATCACGAACTGAAAAATGATTAATGATTTTCTCAATACTTGCCCGGAAGCTGTGTTTTTAAATGACCCTTTTAAAACTTTTACCGGTTGAAATTTGGTAAGAATAAATGAAGGATAAAAGCCGGCAAAAAAACTGATGCATAACGCAACAATAATTGAAAAAGAAATAAACTTCCACGAAAAAAGATTGTTTAATTCAAGTTGCTTGTTGGTCAGTTGGTTAAAAGCAGGCAATAACAAAGCCGACAAGATCAGGCTCAAAACAACAGCAATGAAGCAAAGAATAATTGATTCATTAATGAACTGCCAGAACAGTTGCTTTTTGGCAGCTCCCAATACTTTTCGTACGCCAACTTCCTTTGCTCTTTCTAAGGAACGTGCAGTGCTGAGATTAATATAAGTTGAACACGCAATGATCAGAATTAATAAGGCAACAGCAGCCAGAATATAAATGTAAACGATACTCGTGTTTGGTGTGAAGCTATCATAAGGTGAGTAAAGATGTATTTTTTTAAAAGGTTCAAGAAAGAAATTTACGGTAGCGCCTTTGCCTTCCATTTCCTTTTTCATAAAAGAAGGCAGCTTTGCCTGCAGTTGCTTAATATCATTTTTATTTTTTAACAGCAGGTAAGTTGTATAATTGGCATCCCAGTAAGATTCTTCATAATCGTGGGTAATACCAAGCGAAGAAAAAGAGGCAAGAAAATCAAGTTGTATCTGTGAGTTGGAAGGGCAATCCTGCATCACTCCTGTAATCCGGTATAAATTGCTGTCGTTGCCAATACGCAATGTTTTATTAATTGGATTATCATTCCCAAAATATTTTTTGGCTGTTGTTTGGGTAAGCACCACATTGTACGGTGTTGCAAGCGCTGTTTGCGGATCACCTTGCAACAGGTGGAATGAAAATATGTTGAAGAAATTTGAATCTGCATACATGAATTTTTTTTCGTCGAAAAGTTTGTCATCGTGCTTCACTACCCTTGAATATTCGATCATTTTAATTGCCGATTCTACTTCAGGAAACGTTCTTGGAAAAACCGCAGCAACCCTTACACTTGTATAATTGCCTTCATTGGATTCACTGCCGCTAAAACTGTATTGCATAATTACACGGGCAATGCGATCGCCTTTGCTTTCAAACTTGTCGAAGCTTAATTCATTCTGAATATAAAGTGCAATCAGGAAACAGCACGTTAGACCAATAGTAAGACCCGAAATGTTTATAACGGAACTATGCTTTTGTTTTAAAATATTCCGCCAGGCGATTTTGAAATAATTTTTGAACATTGTCTTGTTGCTTATTGATTGTTCATGATTTTCGTTTATACATCCCTGTTAGGTAAACCAACAACTATTTTTAGATTTCCATTTTCTCCCTTAGCACATCAGCATATCATCACATTAGCTAATTACTCACTTCTCAAGCTCTTCACCGGATTCGCTATCGCTGCTTTTATCGCCTGGAAGCCTACTGTTAATACTGCAATTAAAACAGCTAACAAACCGGCGACGACATACATCCACCAACTGATATTTATTCTGTATGCAAAACCCTGTAACCATTTATTCATGGCGAACCATGCGATTGGAGAAGCTATA
>JAICKT010000558.1 GCA_025927795.1 Parafilimonas sp.
ATTTTGAAGAATGTTATCACACCAATCCTTTAGTGAATGCAATGAGTGTGGGCATTGTAAAAATTGATAAGACAATCAGTGCGACTGCAAAAGGAATTGGCAATCCTGTTTTTTTTGTTGGAAGTGCAACAGGTAAAGATGGTATTGGCGGCGCATCATTTGCATCAGCAAATATTACAGAAGATAGTGCAGAAGATTTGCCTGCTGTGCAAGTTGGTGATCCCTTCCAGGAAAAAAAATTATTAGAAGCTTGCCTGGAAGTGATTGAAACCGGCGCTGTGGTTGGCATGCAGGATATGGGCGCTGCAGGAATTATTTGTTCAACAAGTGAAATGAGTGCAAAAGGAAATGTAGGAATGCGCATTGATTTGGATAAAGTTCCAACACGTCAACAAAATATGCAGGCATGGGAATTATTGTTGAGTGAAAGCCAGGAACGCATGTTATTGGTTGCAGAAAAAGGAAGAGAAGATGAGGTAATAAAAGTTTTTGAAAAATGGGATTTGCCTTGTACAAATATTGGTGAAGTTACGGATGATGGATTACTTAAATTTTATCTGCATGGAAATTTGGAAGTAGAAATTGCTGCACACGATTTAGTGTTAGGTGGCGGAGCACCGCAATACACAAGAGAATATTCGAAACCTGCTTATTTAAAAAATATTGAAGCATTTAATATTGATGAGATAAAAGATTTTAGTGAAAAAGATTTACAGCAAATTGCTAAGCAAATAATTGTATTGCCAAACGTTGCAAGCAAGCGATGGATTTCTGTACAATATGATAGTACTGTTGGCGCTGCAAATACAAGCACGAATGCACCAAGTGATGCAGCAATTGTTTTGGCAAAAGGTTCTGACAAAGCATTAGCAGTAACGGTTGATTGCAATGGTCGTTATGCTTTTGCAGATCCATATAAAGGCGCTATGATTGCTGTTGCTGAAGCGGCACGAAATATTGTTTGCAGTGGCGGCGAACCAATTGGGGTAACGAACTGTTTAAATTTTGGCAACCCGTATAATCCTGAAGTATATTATCAATTTGTAAAAGCTGTTGAAGGAATGGGCGAAGCGTGCAAAAAATTTCATACACCTGTTACCGGTGGTAACGTAAGTTTTTATAATCAAAATCCAAATGGTCCTGTTTATCCAACGCCAACAATCGGAATGGTAGGTGTGTTAGATGATTTTAATAATCGTATGACGCTCGATTTTAAAAATGCCGGTGATATAATTGTTCTTATCGGCACACAAAAAAATGATATTAACAGCAGCGAATATTTACATAAAATAAAAAAGGTTGAATTTTCTCCCGCGCCGGCATTTGATATGGATGAAGAGTATGCGGTTCAAAAATTTGTTGCTTCAGTTATAAAAGAAAAGCTAATAGTTAGCGCGCATGATTTAAGCGAAGGTGGTTTAATTGTTGCATTATTTGAAAGTGCTTTTAATAATATGTTCGGATTTGAAATTAATGTTGAAGTAAATACAAGACAGGATTCATTTTGGTTTGGTGAAGCACAAAGCAGGATATTGATAAGTTGCTCAAAGGATAAGTTTCAATCTTTAAAAAACAAAGCCGCATCTTCAGGTATTGATGTATGTGGTTTAGGGAAAGTTACGAGCGGCGGAATAATGATTAATAACGAAAGCTGGAATGATGTTAAAGAATGGAGAACTTTGTATGATACATCAATCGAGAAAATTGTGGCAGCTAAAAATTAAATGTAATGTTAGATAAAAATGCACCTATAATTGTTACCGGCGCTGCAGGTTTTATTGGCAGTTGCATGGTTGGTTATTTAAATGACAACGGGTTTGAAAATTTATTATTGGTTGATAAATTTATTCATTCAGACAAAGAGAAAAACTGGAAGCACAAAAAATATAAATATTTAATTGACCGTGAACTTTTATTGGAATGGCTTGATGAGCACAAAAAAATAAATATTGATTTTGTAATTCATTTAGGCGCAAGAACAGATACAACAGAATTTGATTATAAGATTCATCGCGAACTAAATTTTGAATACTCGCAAGATGTTTGGAATTATTGTACAGCGAATAATGTTCCGCTTATTTATGCATCTTCTGCCGCAACATACGGCGCAGGTGAATTAGGTTACAATGATGATAATAATTTAATTGATGATTTGAAACCATTAAATCCTTATGGCGTTAGTAAAAACGAATTCGATCAGTGGGCAATTAAACAATTAAATGCACCACCTTTTTGGGCAGGTTTAAAATTTTTTAATGTGTATGGTCCAAATGAATATCATAAAAAAAGAATGGCAAGTGTGATATTTCATTCATTCAATCAAATACAAAATAATGGCGAAGTAAAACTTTTCAAAA
>JAICKT010000417.1 GCA_025927795.1 Parafilimonas sp.
AAACTCTACAGTTGGTGTTGTGCTTAAATTAAGATCAATTACATTTATTCCGCAGCTTACTAATGTGTTTGTTACAAGCTGCATTACAAAAGCGCCGCTTATACGCGCATCACGCCCAATAACAACGTTATAATTATTTTTTTTGTTTTGATTTTTAAGCCAGCTTGCATAGGCTGATGTAAATTTTACAATGTCAACAGGGCTTAGCGAATTGCCGGGTTTGCCTCCAATTGTTCCTCTAATTCCTGAAATACTTTTAATCAACGGCATTTTTAGGTTATTTGCAAAGCAAACATAACAGAAAAAACAAGCTGTTGTATATATGTTAGCAAGATTTAAATTTAAAGTTTAATGTATGGCTGCTACCGAATGGTTTAGATTATGGTTTAATTCTCCTTATTATCATTTGCTGTACGAAAACAGGAATGAAGCAGAAGCAATTGCCTGTATAAATAGTTTTACAGAACATTTAAAAATACCTGAAGGCAGTTTTATATTAGATGCTGCCTGCGGCAAAGGCAGGCACAGCAGGGCTTTTGCAGCAAAAGGCTTTAATGTTACAGGTATTGATCTTTCCCCCGATTCTATAATTGAAGCAAAAAAATATGAACGGGATAATTTGCATTTTTATGTGCATGATCTTAGACTGCCTTTCTGGATAAATTATTTTAATTATGCTTTTAACTTTTTTACAAGCTTCGGATATTTTAAAACCATGCGCGAACATAATGATGCTATAAGAACAATAGCGCAGAGCCTAAAATTAAATGGTGTGTTTGTTATTGATTATTTAAACGTACGTTATGTAGAAGATAATTTCGTTGCACACGAAGAAAAAAAATTGGGGAACGTTTTATTTAAAATCAACCGATGGTTTAACGATGATAAATTTTATAAACGCATACAGGTTGAAGATAAAGAAAAAAACATTTCAGGAACTTATACAGAGGAAGTTAAAAAATTTACGCTCGGCGATTTTACTGACATGCTTTCTTATGGAGGTTTGCTGATTGAAAACGCTTTTGGTGATTACACATTCGAAGAATATAATGTAAAAAAATCGCCGCGCATGATTATGGTAGCAAGAAAAATTCGCTATTAAATTAATTATTATCAGCAACAGGCATGCTAAATATTAGGGTGCTGTCTGGTTTTATAATAAACATATTATCTGGTGAAGATTGATAAATATCAGAATGATTGTAATTTGTTACAAAAGTTAATTCAGATTTGGGCAGTTTTAAAACAGAAGGATCAACAGGTTTAATCTTTTGCATAAAGAAAGTTTTTGGATTGATTAATTTATTTTTTTGCTGCGACTGTTCTGCGTGATTAAAAAAGTAACGGTTATTTTGCCAGGAAGAAAAAATAGAATCTTTAAAAGCGTTTGATTGTGCATGCAGGTTTAAAATAAACAATGAACAAATTGAAAAAATAAACAGTCGTTTCATATAAATATTTATTAATAAAGATACACATGCTGGAACAATTACATAATTGGGATGTTTATTTTTTTTATAAGATAAATACAGTTTGGACAAGCTCATTTTTAGATCATATTTTTCCATGGTGGCGAGATTCTACTACATGGTATCCGTTGTATTTATTTTTATTGCTTTTTGTTATTATAAATTTTGGCTGGCGTGTGTGGACATATATTTTGTTCGTTGCCTTAAACGTAACCATCACAGATCAGTTAAGCAGCACTTTTTTTAAACATTGGGTACCAAGATTACGCCCCTGCCAGGATCCATTTATGCATGATGTTGTACGGATGATTTTAAATCATTGCAGTGGTGGTAATAGTTTTCCTTCATCGCATGCAACCAATCATTTTGGTGCAGCAGTTTTCTTTTTTTGCACGCTGAAGCCTTATTTTAGAAACTATACATATCTTTTTTTCTTTTGGGCAGCTACTGTAAGTTATGGACAAGTATATGTTGGTGTGCATTATCCAACAGATATAATTGGCGGTGCTATAATCGGAAGCGTAATTGGTTATATGATGGCGCTCATCTTTAATAAAACAGTAAAAATGCCTGAGCTGCGGGCGGCACAATAGTAAAAATCATTCTTAATTCTTATTTGTATTTTTGTAATGATGAGTAGTGCTATAAAAATATTACCACATTATACTTACGAAGATTATGAACAATGGGAAGGCCGTTGGGAAGTAATTGATGGTGTTCCGTATGCCATGAGTCCATTGCCTGTTCCGAAGCATCAGCGTATTGCTGCTAATCTCACTTCTGAATTTAGAATAGCATTAAAAAAATGCAAAAAATGCACAGCATATCAGCCGTTGGATTATAAAATAAAAGAAGATACAATTATACAACCCGACATGTTGGTTGTTTGTAAACCTATCAATAAAAAGTATCTTGATTTTCCGCCTTCGTTGGTTGTTGAAATTTTATCGCCTTCAACAGCATTAAAAGACAGGCATACAAAATTTGAAATTTATCAATCACAAAATATTCCTTACTTCATTATTATTTCACCTGACAAAGAAGAAGCAGAAATTTATAAAATTGAAGATGGAAATTATTTACTTACACAATCAGGCCATTCTTTTTCTTATATTTTTTATTTTGAGGATTGCGAAGCCAATATTGATTTTAATGAAATCTGGCAGTAGTATTGCAATCGTTACCACAAAAAACATATTGATTAGTTTTACACCTTTATGATTGACGTATTTATTATTCTCGGTCTTATTATTTTAAACGGAATTTTTTCAATGGTTGAAATGGCGCTGGTTTCTGTGCGCAAAGTAAGGCTGGAAGCGCAGGCAAACAGAGGCGATAAGCGTGCAAAAGATGCTCTAAATCTTAGTAATCATCCTGATAAATTTATTTCTACTACTCAGATCGGAATTACTTTAACCGCAATTTTAAATGGTATATTATCCGGTGCAGCGCTCGAAGATAGTCTTGCACATATTTTAAGCCGGTTTTCTTTTATCGGCCACTACACCGAAGTTGTTGCAACTGCAATAGTAGTTATCATCGTTACATATTTTACACTGGTGTTAGGTGAGTTGGTTCCAAAACGTATTGGCTTAAAAAATGCTGAAGCCATTGCCAAGTTTTTTGTTCCATTTATGCGTATTGCCATTTTTATAAGTTATCCTTTTGTATGGCTGCTTACAAAATCTGGCAATTTTATTGTAAACCTTTTTAATCTTAATGGCAGCGATTCGTCTGTTACAGAAGACGAAATAAAAGCTATAATAAATGAAGGAACTGAACAAGGCGCCATTGAAGAAGCAGAACAGGAAATAATTGAGCGCGTTTTTCATTTGGGTGATAGAAATATTACATCACTGATGACGCACCGCAGCGATATAATCTGGCTTGATATAAACATGACCGTTGATGATATTAATAAGTTACCCGATGAAAAATTGCACACAGTTTACCCGGTTTGCGATAGTAATATTGATAACATAAAAGGAATCGTATCCATAAAAAATATTATAAAAGCTAAGTCTAAAACGCCATTGAAAGATGCAATGACACAAGCTTTATATGTGCCCGAAAATAATTCTGCCTACAAATTACTTGAAAGGTTTAAAGAATTAAAATCGCATTCTGCTTTTATTGTTGATGAGTATGGAACGCTGCAAGGCATGGTAACATTAAACGATATTCTTGATGCGCTGGTTGGCGAGGTACCACATCTTGATGAAGAATTATATGAGATTGCAGAGCGTGAAGATGGAAGTTATTTGATAGATGCGCAAATTCCTTTTTACAATTTTTTAAGTTATTTCAATCACACCGATTATCTTGATGAAGATGAGCAGCAGTTTGATACGCTGGCAGGTTTTATTTTAAATGAACTGGAACG
>JAICKT010000227.1 GCA_025927795.1 Parafilimonas sp.
GGAACCTCATCAACATTAATGGTTGCAATTATTGGCGCATTTGCTGAAATGCTTAAGCTGCCTTTGGGCGAATATGATATTGCACATTATGCTTATGAAATTGAAAGAAAAGATTTGCAGTTGGCAGGTGGTAAACAAGATCAATATGCAGCAACATTTGGCGGCGTAAACTTTATGGAATTTTATGCGGATGATAAAGTAATTGTAAATCCGCTACGCATCAGAAACGAATATTTACACGAGCTTGAAAATAATCTTGTTTTATATTTTACATCAACCAGTCGTGAATCTGCAACAATTATTAAAGAGCAACAAAAAAATGTATTGCAAAAAAATGAAAAATCAATTGATGCAATGCACCAGCTAAAAGAACAGGCAAGAAGAATGAAAGAAGCATTATTACGGGGCAGACTTAATGAAATTGGCGAGATACTTGATTTTGGTTTTCAGCAAAAAAGAAATATGGCGCATAATATTTCAAACAGTTCTATTGAAGAAATTTATGACGCAGCAAAAAAAGCCGGTGCAACCGGTGGCAAAATAAGCGGTGCAGGCGGTGGAGGATTTATGACATTTTATTGTCCACTAAATACGCGTTATAAAGTAATGGAGACATTGAACAAATTTGGCGGCCAAATAAAGCCGTATCAATTTACAAAACAAGGTTTAACAACCTGGACAAGTCAATAATGAAGATTGCAAATTTAATTTTAAAAAAAAGTAATGACAGATAAAATAAAAAATATTATATCCGCATCCATTCAAACAAAAAAAGAAATATTGAACGATGATGCATTTTTAAAAAAAATAGAGAATGCCGTTGATGCAATTGCAAATGCATTCGATAAAGGCAACAAAGTTTTATTTTGTGGCAATGGCGGCAGCGCTGCGGATGCGCAACATCTTGCAGCAGAATTTTCAGGCCGCTTTTATAAAAATCGCAAAGCTTTACCCGCGGAAGCTTTGCATTGCAACACCTCTTATTTAACTGCAGTTGCAAACGATTATAGTTATGATGTAATTTATGCACGTTTGATTGAAGGCATAGCAAATGAAGGTGATGTTGTTATCGGCTTAAGCACTTCCGGTAATTCGACAAATATTTTAAAAGCATTTGAAGTTGCTAAACAAAAAAAAATAATAACGATTGGCTTTACCGGCACAACCGGCGGCAAAATGAAAGATGTAAGTGATTATCTTTTTAATGTGCCTTCAACAGATACCCCACGCATTCAGGAGAGCCATATTATGATAGGACATATTATTTGTGAACTGGTTGAAGAAAAATTGTTTGCTGAAGAAGTTAAATAGTTATGGTTCCAGTTAATGCCAATAAATTGTCTGATGAAATTATTGTACTTGCAGGCGGCTTGGGAACGCGGTTACGAAGTGTAGTTTCAGATCTGCCAAAATGTATGGCGCCTGTTAATAGTAAACCTTTTATTGCTTACGTAATAAATTATTTTCAGCAACAAGGTGTAAATAATTTTATTTTTTCTCTTGGCTACAAGTATGAAAAAATAATTGAGTATTTATCTGAATTTATAACTAACGATTCTCGATTTACTTTTAAATATTCTATTGAAGAAGAGCCTTTAGGAACTGGCGGCGCAATTAAAAAGACCTGTGCATTAGTAAATAATGAAAATGTTTTTATTACAAACGGCGACACCTTATTTAATGCTGATACTTTATTATTAAAAAATTTTCATTATATAAAAAAAGCAGATTGCACACTTGCATTAAAACCACTGCAGAATTTTAGCCGTTATGGTGTGATTGAATTAAATGAAGATGAATCACTAAAAAAATTCAGCGAAAAAAGATATTATGAAAACGGCTTGATAAATGGCGGTTTATATATGCTGAATGTTATTAAATTTTTAAGTGAACCATTACCTGAAAAGTTTTCTTTTGAAACAGATTATCTTGAAAAATATTATAATAAACGAAGCATGTTTGGTTTGGTACAGGATAAATATTTTATTGATATTGGTATTCCGGAAGATTATGAAAGGGCACAGGAGGAACTGAAGCTTAAAGTTTAATGTTTAATGTTTAACCTTAATTTAATTGATAAGACATGGACACTTTTTCTCGACCGCGACGGCGTTATTAATGTTGAGAAAAAAGATGAATATGTTTTAAATTCTTCTGAATTTATTTTTTTGGATGGGGTATTTGAAGCAATAAAAATGCTTTCAAAAGTGTTTGGTTTAATATTAATCACATCCAACCAGCGTGGCGTTGCAAAACAATTGATGTCGTTAGAAGATTTGTATGATGTACATGCTTTTATGATGGAAGAAATAAAATTGCATGGTGGCAGAATTGATAAAATTTATTTCTGCACTGATTTGAATAATGCCAGCCCAAACCGCAAACCCAATCCAGGCATGGCTTTACAGGCAAAGAAGGATTTTCCACAAATTGATTTTTCAAAAAGCATAATGGTTGGTAACAAATTAACCGATATGCAGTTTGCGCGAAATGTGAATATGCATTCTGTTTTTATTGCCTCCACAAACCCTGAAATTATTTTTCCGCACGATTTAATTGATGTAAGATTTAACAGCCTTATTGAATTTGCAAAAGCAATCGACATTTAATAAAAAATTAAATTCTTTTTAAGGCGCAATAATTCTGCTGCCAGCCGTTATACAGTTGTATTTTCGCAAACACATGTATCGTTATCTTTTATTTTTTTTACTTATCATATCTGTATCATTAAAAGCGCAATTAACTAATGCTGATTTTGCTTCTTTAAAAATTCAGGAAGACAGTTTAAGTTACTACAGTCATGCAATGGTGTTTGATACATTTGCAGAAAACCGCTTTCATTATGACAGCGCTTTTATTCGCAACTTTGTAAAATCTTTAAAAACACCTTATTCATTTGAATACCCGTTTGATTCGCTGAAAACTATTTCCAGATTATATGCGCCGGATAGCAGCTTTAGAATTTTTACGTGGGAAGTGCAGCGTGATGAAAGTTATTATCGCCAGGAGGGTGCGATTCAAATGAAAACAAAAGATGGTTCATTGAAATTATTTCCCTTATTTGATGCGTCTGATTTTGCCGGTGTTCCAACTGATTCCGTTCGTACAAACAAAAATTGGATTGGCGCTATTTACTATAATATCATCATGAAAGAATTTAAGGGGAAAAAATATTACACTTTGTTTGGCTTTGATGATAATGATTTCAGCAGCACACGCAAATGGCTTGAAGTATTAACCTTTGATGCAAACGGTCAACCGGTTTTCGGTGGCAATTATTTTGATTATAAAGATGATGAATTAAAAAACCCACAACCTGTTGAGCGTTTTCTTTTAGAATATCAAAAAGATGCACACGCAAGAATGGTTTATGATCCTGATCTCAATATGATTGTATTTGATCATTTAATAAGCGAAAGCAATGAGCCCCAAAAAAAATATACTTTAATTCCTGATGGAGATTATGAAGGTTTTAAATGGCAAAACGGAAAATGGGTTCATGTTGATAAATTATTTAACCAGGCGTTGAAAGATGGTCAAGCACCGCGTCCGCAACCATTATTCGATGAAAAAGGCAGCCGTTTAAAAGATGATAATAATTAATTCCGGCTGCCAAAAATTAAGCTGCCCACGCGAATCATATTACTTCCTTCTTCAATAGCAACTTTATAATCTGCAGTCATGCCCATGGATAAAATTGATAATTGAAAATTGACAGTTGAAAATTTTTGTTGAAGTGATTTTAAATATTTGAATTCTTTTCTTATTTGATTTTCATCATTCGTAAAACTCGCCATTCCCATTAACCCAACAATATTCACATTCTTCATTTTCAAATTTTCAAATTCACCAATTATCTCATTGAGTTCATTTTCATCTAATCCGAATTTTGTTTCTTCCTGTGCAATATGAATTTGCAATAAACAGTTTGTAATCTTATTTATTTTTTCTGATTGCTTATTAATCGCTTTCAGCAATTTTAAGCTGTCAACACCTTGTATTAAATAAACAAACTCAACAACCTGCTTTACTTTGTTTGTTTGTAAATGACCAATAAAATGCCAGTGAATATCTTTCGGAAGCTGCTGATATTTTTCTAAAAGTTCCTGCACATAATTTTCACCAAACTCTTTTTGCCCAAGATTGTATAACGTAATAATATCTTCAACAGGTTTTGTTTTACTTACTGCAACAAGTGTTACGTTTTTCTCTTTACAGGCCTTTAATACATTTTGGTATCCATCAATATTTATCATTACAGTAAAATTAATTAACAATGCTTAATAGACTGGCTCAGTCTTTTGAGACTGAGCCAGTCTTATTATTTAACATTAAATATTCCATCAGCAAACAGTCATTCCATGCCGGGCAATAATGGTTATACATCAGCAATCGTAAACTAATAAAGTTTTCCTTCCAAGGCTGTTTAAAATAAGATGGAATATTGCCAATAAAAAAAGGCAGATCATTTTGTTCTATATTTTTTAAATCTTTTATGCTGATATTAATTTGTTGCGGTTGCTGATTCCATTTTATTAATGCAGAGGACAAAATAATTTTTTCAAGAATATTGTTTGACGATTGCAATCGTTCATTTGCAATTTGTATTAATTGTGGTTTTATATGTTCGAGTTCAGCAATTGGTTTAATGCTCATTAATCTTGAAAGATGATATAAAATGATTGATGTGTTTGCATAATAAGGTGAAACAAAAGCAGGATGTTTTACAATATCATTTCTTTGAATTGTTGCTACAATAAGTTTAAGGCTTGCACTATCTGCTTTTGTCCATTTTAGATTATTCTGCTGAACAAAACTCAGTACATTGCATAATACACTTACATCAAAAACAACAGGAAACTTTTTACCAAACCATGTTGAATAAGCATTGTCATCAGCATAAACTTTATATGTAGTTTTTAGTGGTAGTTTTAAGTTAGTGTATAACTGCATTAATTGATGTAATGCTTCTGCTGAATCTTTGTTTTCATTATTCATTAATAACCCCAAAACCGTATCATCCATATCATCTGGCAAACTGCTATTGCCTTTAAATAAAGGCAGCCACCAGCTATAATGAAATTTCGTAAGTGTATCCGTTCGCCAGAAATTATATGTATTGCGATTTTTATTCTTGAAACAAGAAGACGTTCCTAAACTTCTTACAATAATACTATCGCATATAATTTTTTGTTCTGGCGAAAATTTTTTGTAATTATCTTTTAAAGTATAACAAATAAGCGCATTGAAAAAAATGGTATTATCCTTCTTTCTTGTTTTAAATTTTCTTGATGCATTGATGTAAGAAGGAAAGATTCCATCAAGAAAATAATCGTTATGTTTTAATTGCTGTGATTCTATTTTATCGAGAAGATAATCTACCGTGATGCTGTCTTGTGCTTTTGTTTCAACATGTATAAATAATATGCACAAGGCTACAAAGGCACAAAATCGCAATGACTTAATTATTTTATTTCTACACAAAAAATTAATGTACCAGCACATGCGTTTGCTTTATAATTCCCATAACAAAAACACTTTGTACATGACCAATATTTTCTTCCTGGCTTAATTTATTTACATGAAAATCATAATATGCATCCATGTTCTCAGCCATAACTTTCAACATAAAATCAAACTCGCCTGAAATATTATAACACTCAACAACTTCAGGCATTGCTTGTATCATCTTAATAAATTTTGTGCCCGCATTTTTATTATGTTGTTTTAAAGAAACATAACAAATTACCATCAAACCTTTTTTCACTTTTGAATGATCAACCAACGTTGCATATTGTTTTATTATACCGGCTTCTTCCATACGTTTAATACGCTCATGTACCGGCGTTGTACTCAAATGAATTTTATCTGAAATTTCTTTTACCGTTATGCGTGCATTATGCTGCAACAGTTTTAATATGGATAAATCCTTTTCATCTATATTAAAAGGGGCAATAGTGGATTCCACTTTTTTAATTGATTTTGCCATAAAAAACTAATCAAACATTCTATTTATAATGATAAAACGTTAAGTATGTTCCAAAATTAATCAAATAAATATTATTTTATTCTATTAGATTATTTTTGCTGTTCAAATAAAAAGTATGTCAACAATAACACAAAACATTGATTTGAGTCTTCCTTATAAAGTGAAAGATATTTCGCTTGCTGAATGGGGACGCAAAGAAATAAAACTCGCCGAAGCTGAAATGCCTGGCTTAATGGCGCTTCGTGCTGAATATGGTGAAAGCAAACCTTTAAAAGGTGCACGCATTGCAGGTTGTTTGCACATGACCATTCAAACAGCAGTATTAATTGAGACATTAATTGAATTAGGTGCTGAAGTTAAATGGAGTTCCTGCAACATTTTTTCTACACAGGACCATGCTGCTGCTGCAATTGCTGAAAAAGGTATTGGCGTATTTGCATGGAAGGGCGAGACAATTGAAGAAGCTGATTGGTGCATTGAACAAACTTTATTTTTCGGAAGTTTTGACAAGCCTTTAAACATGATTTTAGATGATGGCGGAGATTTAACAAATATGGTGTTTGATAAATATCCTGAACTGATTCAGAATATTAAAGGTTTAAGTGAAGAAACAACAACTGGTGTGCATCGCTTGTATGAAAGAATGGCGAAAGGCACTTTACCAATTCCTGCAATCAACATTAATGATTCTGTTACCAAATCAAAATTTGATAATAAATATGGTTGTAAAGAAAGTTTGGTTGATGCAATTCGTCGCGCAACGGATGTAATGATGGCGGGTAAAGTTGCTGTTGTTGGTGGTTATGGTGATGTGGGCAAAGGTTCTGCAGCATCATTGCGTGGTGCAGGTTGCCGCGTTATCGTTACAGAAATTGATCCGATATGTGCATTGCAGGCCGCAATGGATGGTTATGAAGTAAAGAAAATGATTGATGCAGTTAAAGAAGCTGATATTGTTGTAACAGCAAGTGGTTGCCGTGATCTCATTACTGAAAAACATTTTCGCTTAATGAAAGACAAAGCAATCGTTTGTAACATAGGCCACTTCGATATTGAAATTGATGTTGCATGGCTGAATAATAATTATGGCAATACAAAAAATACTATTAAACCGCAGGTTGATTTATATACAATTGATGGAAAAGATATTATTCTGTTAGCTGAAGGGCGTTTGGTGAATTTAGGTTGTGCAACAGGACATCCAAGTTTTGTAATGAGTAATTCATTTACAA
>JAICKT010000511.1 GCA_025927795.1 Parafilimonas sp.
ATTCCGCGACCGGAAGGTTTATCCGGCGCAGTAACTACACCAACAATATTATAGGCTGCATTCACCAATGCATCTAATGATGCAACAGCAAATTCAGGCGTACCCATGAACACTATTCGAAGTGATTGCAAATTGTAAATTTTAAATTGATTGCTTTTAATCTTTAAACAAGTTGCAATCTACAATCTGAAATTTGCAATCATTCAAAGTCTTTATACAGCAAATACTTTTTTCTGATTTTTTTGAATGCTTCTAATGCAGGCTGCCAGCTTGCGCGAATTTCTTCTTCTGTTTTACCATCAATTAATTGCTGCATGAGTGTTGCATTACCGGCAAGCTTATTAAAATGGTAAGCTGTTGGTTTATTAGATTGGGGTTTGATGAAAAAATTATTTTTATCCGGAAATAATTTATACGCCTCAATTAAATAATGAAGATTAAGTTTTTTTGTAGTAGCAGGTGAAATGCTGTCGCTTACATTCCATCCGTAACATAACTGGTTTACATATTTTGGATTGGTTGCGCCGGTTTTTGAAACAGGTGTAAACGAATACATATTTTTTGGTAAGGATGGCGCGCCAAAAATTGCAAATGCATTGTCTGTTCCTCTGCCTTCTGTAATATTTGTTCCTTCAAAAAAACACGTTGACGGATACCAGTAAATCGCACTCATAGTAGTTAAATTTGGTGATGGATTTACCGGCAATTGATATTTGCTGTTGTGATCATAATTTAAACACTTGATCACCAAAAAATGAAATGGTGTATCAACAGAATTTTGCGCCTGCGTTTTATACCATGCATACTTTTTGTTCGCAACATCAGTTGAAAGCCAGCCTTCACCCGCAATCATCATGGCATATTCTCCAACCGTCATTCCATATACAACCGGCACAGGCTGCAAGCCTACAAAACTTTTATAAGCTGTATCAAGCACTGGTCCATCAACATAAAACCCGTTTGGATTTGGGCGGTCAAGAATCATTAATGGCTTACTGTTTTCGCAGGCTGCTTCAACAAACATTTGCAACGAAGAAATATAGGTGTAAAAATGAACGCCTACATCCTGTATATCGAATAACAAAACATCCACATCACTTAAATCCTGAGGCGTTGGTTTATTTTTTTTGCCATATAATGAAACGACTTGAATATGCGTTGCAGGATCAATATAACTTTCGGTTTGCTCGCCGGCATCTGCCGTTCCACGAAAGCCATGTTCAGGCGAAAATATTTTTTTGATGTTTACACCTTGTTGTAATAATGTATCAATAAGATTTGTATTGCCAACAACAGATGTTTGATTCGCAAAAACGCCAATGCGTTTTCCTTTTAGTAAAGGCACATATACATTCATGCGATATGCGCCGGGAATGATTTGGGTGGAATCTTGTGCGAAAGAAAATTGGATAGATAAAATAAGAATTAAAGTGAGAGGGAATTTCATAGGGTAAAAATAATTGGTTTTATAAATTAAGAGGCCTCATCTTCATAATTGAATATTTTAAATTTGCTATAATCAATAAATAATAAGCAACAGATTTATAAATTTTATTTAAAAGTGAGCCAATTATGAGTTATGAAAGTGAAACGCTTAGAAAATACAAAATGCCTTCTAAAAAAGAAGTTGAGCAAGCACTGTTGGTATCATTATTTAAAAATAATGGAGTAATAAAAGAGTTTGGAAGTGGTGAAGAAATCGTAAATGATATTGCTGATAAATTTAATTTATCTTATGAACAACGCAACGCACATTTAGAGACAATTTATAGAAAAGAAAATCGTATTAAACGGTCATTCCTTTGGCATCGTTTACTTTTTCGGGCAGCTCACGATTTAGCTAATCATAACTTCGTATCTCGTCCAACAAAAACATTTCTTTTAACAAACAAAAGGGAATGGATGCTTACAGAAAAAGGATACGACGCCGCTTTAAAACTTTTGCATTTGCCAGAAAAGAGCAAAGACTTACTACTTATAAAATCTTATGAAGTACAAAAGATAGTCAAGAAGTTAGTAGATAGTTCCGCACCAAAAAATTATAATCCTTTTAATATAGAAACAAAAACAATTAAAATAACAAAGGAATTATCTTTACGAGTGAGAGGATTTCGTCAAGCAGTTATAGAAGCATATGACTGGAAATGTGCTTTTTGTGGAATAAAAATCAATTCACCAAATTCATTACTTTGGGAAGTACAAGCAGCTCACATTGTTCCCCACGGTTCAAAAGGTAAAGATGATATTTGGAATGGTTTAGCATTATGCAGCTTGCATCATTGGGCATTCGACGTTGGTTGGTTTACTTTACAAAATGATTTTACAATAAAAATCTCTTCAAAACTCAATTCTTTGCCTGAAGATTTCGGTAAAATTGGTGACTTTGATTTTATGAGAATGAACCTCAATAAAAAGACAAAAATTTTTTTACCGCAAAAGGAAGAAATTTATCCGCATCAAAACGCAATAACATGGCATCGTGAAAATAAATTTTATCAATAATCAAATTATCTTATTATGAAACAAACTTTCAAAATTTATTACAAATTAAGATTCGGTGAACTTGAAGATACAGGTTTTGAATATATTAAATCTTTGACCGAAGAAGATGCGTTAAAAAAATTTGCGAGGATGAATAAAATTAAAATGACAAAATTTAAAAGTGTTTCTGACTGGGAATGGGAAGATGGACTTTGGACAGGATTTTTTAAATCAATTAATAAAGTTTCAGAAATACCTTGCCCTCACTGCAACGGTACAAGCTTAATTCATCAATAAAAAGATTAAATGAGTTTTCAAATCCAACAAAACATATCACTCAAACCTTACAACACATTCTCTATTGATGCAAAAGCAAAATATTTTGCTGCATTTACAAATACAG
>JAICKT010000235.1 GCA_025927795.1 Parafilimonas sp.
ATACATTATAAAACAAAATCTTTCTACCGTAAAAACTTAATTATTTTGTAAGTGCATGAATACCGGTAATGGTTTATACAAAACACTTCACATAAAAAATATTAAAGAAGAAGTAAAAGATTTTAAAACTTTTTCTTTTGCTGAAAATATCAATTATAAAGCAGGTCAATATCTCACGTTTGTTTATTATTCACATAATGAAGAAGTGCGACGATCATATTCTATAACTTCATCACCTGCTTTAAATGAGCCACTTTCTATTGGCATAAAACGTATTGAAAATGGTTTATTCTCAAGAAAATTAATTGACAGTGCAAAACCTAATGATGAATTAATAAGCATTGGCGCCGGTGGGCTTTTTGTTTTGCCTGATGATATAAATAATTACAAACAGGTTTTCTTTTTTGCAGCAGGCAGTGGTATTACACCTATTTATTCTTTAATAAAAACTTTATTACATGCGCATTCAAATATTAATGTTGCGTTGATATACAGCAATGCTTCGCCAGAAAAAACAGTCTTTTTACATGAATTAAAAATGCTTGAAACAAAGTTCAAACAGCTTCATATAAAATTTCTTTTTAGCAATATTTTTGATTTATCAAAGGCACGTTTGCATCGTAATTTAATTTTTAGTTTTTTAAATGAGTTGTCAATTACTGATTTTTCAAAAACACTTTTTTATATCTGCGGCCCTGAATCGTATATGCGCTTATGCACCTTTACTTTGCGTGAAAGCGATGTGCCTTTATTAAATATTAAGAGAGAAGATTTTGTTATTAATGCTGTTCGCAAACGCGATGCTTTTCCTCCGGATAAGATGTCCCGAAATGCATTAATAAATCTGAATGGAAAAAAATTTAATTTTTTTATAGAATATCCTAACTCCATTTTGCAGGCTGCCAAAAAAAATAATATCAGCTTACCTTACAGTTGCGAAGCCGGTCGCTGCGGCAGTTGTATTGCAAAATGTTTAAAAGGGAAAGTATGGCATTCTTATAATGAAGTGCTTACTGAAAGAGAATTAAGACAAGGCTTAGTATTAACATGTGTTGGTCATCCGGTTAACGATGATGTGGAACTGGAAATTAAAACAGAGTGAAAAGTGTTTAATTGCATTTGACCTCAGTCAGAAGGAAATCTTTTCTATTCATAATGCTGAATGAATGATTTCACTTCTTCAACTGTTTTATTTGTGCAATCACCTTTAATAAATAATTTTTGAAAAGCTGCAGCCGTTGCAAAATTTATTATCTGCTGAAAAGGTAAATGATTATAGATTCCATAAATTAAGCCCGCCATAAAACAATCGCCGCTGCCAACTTTATCAATCACGGCATCTGTTTTATAAGTTGAAGAAATATAAAAATTGTTATTGCTGAAAATGGTTGCGTAATATTCTATTCCTGTTTTATCAAACCGAAAAGTATTGGCAACAATTTTACATTTTGTAAACCGCCTGGCTATTTCTTCAGATGTTTTCTTTGCTTGTGCAACATAATTTTCTTTTGTGTTTATTGCATGAATATTTTCGGGCACTTTAATATTCAACATTGTTTCTGCTGACCAAATGTTGCCCATTATTACATCGCAATATTGCACCAGTTCGGGCATAATTTCATTTGCCTGTTTTCCGTATTGCCATAGTTTTGCGCGATGATTTAGATCAACAGAAATAAAAATATTCTTCTTTACACAAACCTGTAAAGCTTCTTTACAAACAGCAGCAATATTTTCACTCAACGCTGGCGTAATTGCGCTAAAATGAAACCAGCGTATTCCATTTAAAGCTTTATCCCAATCTATCATGCAGGGTTTTAATTCAGAAAAAGAGGAACCATTTCTGTCATAAATTACTTCAGCGTGTTGAATCTCGGTTCCTTTCAGCAAATAATATAAACCGATTTTATTTCCGGTGTAAACAATTGTTGATGTATCAATATTTTGTTCCTCGATTTTTTTAATAAGCTGCGCTGATAAAAAATTTCTTGGCACCGCTGTGCAATAACTTACAGGTACACGCCACTGCGCTAATGCAGCCGCCACATTCATTTCAGCTCCGCCGGCATAAACATCTAATGCATTTTTTGCAAGCCACTCACTTCGCTCATCAGGAGCAAGCCTTAACAATATTTCTCCAAAACATAAAATCATTGTAAATACTTTTGCGACTTTAATTAGCAAATTCAAAAATAGTATGCAACAACTATTCAATCTAAAAAATAAAGTGATAATAGTAACCGGCGCAACAGGCGTTTTAGGCGAAGCATTTGTACATGCCATTGCAGATATGGATGGCAAAGTTGTTTTAATCGGAAGAAACGAAGCGGTTGGCAACGAAAGAGTAAAGCAATTGCAACAAAAGAATAAAGAAGCTATTTTTATTAAAGCAGATGTTTTAAATAAAGATGATTTGTTACATGCAAACGAAATCATTTTAAAAAAATTTAATCGTATTGATGGGTTGGTAAATGCTGCCGGCGGCGTTGTGCCGGAAAGCGTGATAATGCCCGGCGAAGAAATATTCGATATTAATATGGATGGAATGAAGCGGGCATTTGATTTAAATTTATTTGGAAGCATGATGCCGGTTACTGTTTTTGGAAGGTCGCTGCAGCAATCGGGGAATGCAAGTATTGTAAATATATCTTCAATGACGGCGCAAACTACGCTCACAAGAGTTTTAGGTTATTCAATGGCAAAAGCAGCAATTGATAATTATACAAGATGGATGAGTGTTGAAACTGCAAACCGTTATGGAGATACCATGCGCGTAAATGCAATTGCGCCGGGTTTTTTTATTACACATCAAAATGAAAAATTACTTATTAACGAAGATGGAAGTTATACTGAGCGTAGTGAGAATATACTAAGAAATACACCATTTAAAAGATTTGGTAAGCCTGAAGAATTATGTGGCACCTTAATATGGTTATTAAGTGATGCTTCTAAGTTTGTTACAGGAGAAGTAATTTGTGTTGACGGTGGTTTTCATATTAATTCAGGTGTGTGATTAATTAGCACATTAGCATATTTCATATTAGCAAATTCATTTCATGCAACTCAAACAAACATGGCGATGGTTCGGATCTAATGACCCGGTTACATTAAAAGATATTTTACAAACCGGAGCAACAGGAATTGTTACTGCATTGCATCACATTCCTCACGGCGATATATGGACGGTTGAAGAAATTGAAAAAAGAAAAAATATTGTTGAAGCTGCAGGTTTAACATGGGATGTTGTTGAAAGTGTAACCGTGCATGAATCTATAAAAACACAAACAGGTAATTATCAAAAATATATTGAGCAATACAAACAAACATTAAGCAATCTTGCTGCATGCAACATAAAAATTGTTACATATAATTTTATGCCGGTTGCAGACTGGACGCGCACCAATCTTGATTTTGTAATGCCTGATGATTCTCGTGCTTTATATTTTAATTGGTTTGATTTGGCTGTGTTTGATATTTATATTTTGAAAAGAAAAAATGCTGCAGATAGTTACACTGATACAATTTTAAGCGAAGCAGAAAAAAGATTTAAATTGTATTCATCCCAACAGTTAGATGCGCTTTCATCAACGATAAGATTTGGAATTCCCGGTGAAAAAAAATTAGGTGTTGGTGAAATGCTTGAAAGTATTAACACTTACAAAGAGATTGATCATTCAACATTAAAATCACATTTAAAATATTTTCTTGAACAGATAGTTCCTGTTTGCGAAGAAAATAATATTAAGCTTGCGTTACATCCGGATGATCCGCCGTTTGATATTTTTGGATTGCCAAGAATTGTTTCTGCAGCAGAAGATGTTGAATACATTTTATCCTCTGTTGACAATAGCGCAAACGGCTTTTGTTTTTGTACAGGCTCATTCGGTGCATCGGCAAAAAATAATTTAGTTGAAATGATAAAGCGTATTAATACGCGTATTCATTTTGTTCACCTGCGCAACACGCGCAGAGATGAATGCGGGAATTTTTATGAAGCAAATCATTTAGATGGCGATACAGATATGTATGCTGTGGTAAAAGAAGTATTATCTGTTCAGCAAAAACTAGATGAACCAATTCCTTTTCGCCCGGATCATGGTCATGTAATGCTCGATGATATAAATAAAAAAACAAACCCCGGCTATTCCTGCATTGGCAGAATGCGTGGTTTAGCAGAATTACGCGGTTTAATGCTGGGCGTTAGTCGTGCTAATAATTGGCAATAATTATTTTAGTTTTACTTCGTTTAAAATTCTACCGTGCAAACTTTCATTACAGAAAATTTTTTATTACAAACTGGTACAGCAAGAAAATTATATTTTGATTTTGTTCAACAATTGCCCATCATAGATTATCATAATCATTTATCGCCTGAAGAAATTGCCATCAATAAAAAATTTTCAACTATAACAGAAGCATGGTTAAAAGGTGACCATTATAAGTGGCGCGCAATGCGTGCAAACGGAATAGAAGAAAAGTTTATTACGGGTGATGCAGATGATTATTCAAAGTTTAAGGCATGGGCTGAAACCGTTCCATATACAATGCGCAATCCGCTTTACCACTGGACGCATCTTGAATTAAAACATCCTTTCAACATTAATGAGTTACTGAATGAGGACAGCGCTGAAAACATTTATCATCAGTGTAATGAATTACTGCAAACAAAATACAATGTGCAGGAAATTTTAAATTATCACAAAGTTGAATTGCTTTGTACAACTGATAACCCAACCGACGATTTACAGTATCATACCCAAATTGCGCATAATAATGTTGAATTTAAAGTGGTCCCCACATTTCGGCCTGACGCTTTAATAAATTTTTTCGATAAAGAAGAATGGTTAAATCAATTACAACTTCTTTCTGCAACCACAAATTCACATATCACTGATCTTGATGCTTTTTTATCTGCGATAGGAAGTCGTATAGAATACTTTCACACTAAAGGCTGCTGCTTGTCTGATCATGGTTTGGAATACATACCTTTTTTAGATAACAAAGCAAAAAAGATTGAAAACATTTTTCAAAAATTAGTAAGCAAAAAGAAGTTACCTGATGATGATAAATTACAATCATTAAAAGCCTTTATATTATTTGAGCTTTGTAAAATGTATTATGCAAAAGGATGGACTCAGCAATTTCATCTTGGAGCAATGCGTAATAATAATTCACGGTTATTAAAATTGATTGGAAAAGATGCGGGCACAGATTCCATTGGTGATTTTAAGCAGGCTGCAACATTATCTGTTTTCTTAAATGCGCTTGAAGATAAAAACAAGCTGGGAAAAACAATTTTGTACAACCTAAACCCGGCTGATAATGAAATATTTGCAACACTTGCCGGAAATTTTAATGATGGCTCGTTTCCCGGTAAAATTCAATGGGGTTCTGCGTGGTGGTTTCTCGATCAAAAAGATGGAATTGAAAAACAGTTAAATACATTATCCAACATGAGTTTGCTTAGCCGTTTTGCTGGAATGGTTACAGATTCACGCAGCTTTTTATCATTCGTGCGACATGATTATTTCAGAAGAATTTTATGCAATCTTGTTGGCGGTGATGTTGAAAAAGGTGAGCTACCCAACGATATAAACTGGCTTGGAAAAATGCTTGCAGATATAGCTTATTACAACGCAAAAAAATTATTTAATTAGAACGTATAAATTAAATGAGATAATTATCAAACGTTCCGATTCTCTCTTTATTTGAATAAGAGCGTGGGTTAAAATTTCATTGAAACGAATGGCATAATTACTGCGCAGTTTTAATTTATGTATTTAACAATTATAGTTCCTGCAATAATAGTTGCATTGCTGTTTATTTTCCGTTATAGAAGAAACAGGAGACAATAATTATCATCTAATATTCGGGGGTTTATTTTTTCTTTTTCATATCAGAATTTTATTGTTAAGTCGTATAATTGATGCAATAATAGTTTGAAATAATAAGCAGCTAATTTGTATAATTTTTTAGTTTTTTCGCAGCAGCGATAAAGACTTGCCCGTGTATCTTCGTAATATAAGTATTGTATAAAATTTTTAAATCATGTCGAACGATTTAGTTGCACTTATTGCAAATCTTGCACTAACACTTTCATTTATTGTAGCGCTTGTATTTGGCGTTGCACAAGTTAATGCTGCTGCACGTGATCGCCGTGAACGCCTTACGCTTGAAACTTTACGCAATTTTCAAACACACGAATTTTCAGAATTGATGTATTATATTATGTCACACAAAATGCCTGTAACACAAACCGAAATGCGGGCACTTCCTGCGGATGACCAGGTTAACTTTATTCAGTATGCACAGGAAATGGAATCACTTGGTATTCTTGTTGCAGAAAAGCTGATTAATATTGATCTTGTTGATAAAACCCTTGGTTCATTCGTAGTTACTTCCTGGGAAAAATATAAACCGGTGTTTCAAGATATTCGTGAAAAAGCGCCGGACCCATTTCTTGGCGAATATTTTCAATGGCTCGCTGAAAATATAGATGAACGAATGAAAAAAAATCCGCGCAAACCATTTTATCAAATGGGTAATAAATAAAATTGTCGCCACGTCTCACGTTAATAATTCACTTTTATTTCTTTCATTTTTGTTGGCAACCAAACCTGCATTTCATTTTTGCCGCGATTGCACCAAGTATAATATGGAATAGCAGTAATTGTTTTTTCTGCTGTTTGTAAACTGCTGCCATCACTTGAAGGTTGTATCACATTTGCTTTTGCTTTAATAGCAACAACAGGTTCATCTAATACTTTATAGTTTACTGTTTGAAGCGGTTCATCATTTTTAAATATAAAATTCCATGCCTCATTATTGTTATCTGCACCTTCAACACAATATACAATTGGTCCGCGCTGTAAAGCAATACGGTCATCATCATACAA
>JAICKT010000486.1 GCA_025927795.1 Parafilimonas sp.
AAATCTTCCTTCGCCGGTACTTTTAGGTTTCCAGTTAATGGTTTTATTTAGCTCAACCATCCTGTCTTTTAAAGCTGTTGTTTTTATAAACCAGGCATCCAGCGGGTAATATAAAACCGGTTTATCGGTGCGCCAGCAATGCGGATAACTGTGCTCGTATTTTTCAACTTTAAAAGCACGATTTTCCTTTTTTAATTTTACGCAGATGTCAACATTTACATCCTGGTAATTCGGATCGTCTTTATAGTTTTTTACATAACGATTGCTGAACTCGCCTAATCCATTAATAAATTCTCCCTGGCGGCCAACCATCGTTAAAATACCAATGTCATATTTCTTTCCAACCTTAAAGTCATCCGCGCCAAAAGCAGGCGCTGTATGAACGATGCCGGTTCCATCTTCTGTAGTTACAAAATCACCCATTAAAACTTTAAAAGCATTTGGGTTATTAGTTTTATTGGCAGGATAGGGAAGCAACTGTTCGTAAGAAAGACCTTCTAATTCTTTGCCTTTAAATTCTTTTAAAATAGTTAGATTAGAAATTTTATTTTTTTCTAATCCTTCGCCGACGATTGTAAGTCCTTCATTAATTGTTTCAGGCTTAACACCAGTTAAGTCAAAATACTTTCCTAATAAAGCTTTAGCAAGAATTACGTTTACAGGCAAATGTGTATAAGGATTGAAAGTCGTTACCAAAACATAATCAATATTAGGTCCGACCGTTAAGCCAAGATTTGAAGGCAATGTCCACGGAGTTGTCGTCCATGCAAGGAAAAATATTTCGGCATCTTTTGCAGCATCAAACAAAAACTTACTTTTTTCATTCTCAACTGCCTTAAACATTGCTACACAACTTGTGTCCTTTACATCTTTGTAAGTGCCGGGCTGATTTAATTCGTGCGAACTTAAACCGGTTCCTGCGGCAGGCGAGTAAGGCTGAATGCTTACATCTTCATACAACAGTCCTTTATTATATAGCTGTTTCAGCAACCACCAAAGTGTTTCAATATAATTATTTTCGAACGTGATGTAAGGATGCTCCAAATCTACCCAATAACCAATACGTTTTGTTAGTTCATCCCATTTGTCTTTATATCTAAGTACAGCCTCGCGGCATTTTTTATTATAATCTTCAACTGAAATTTTTTTGCCGATATCTTCTTTGGTGATGCCTAATTCTTTTTCAACGCCAAGCTCTACTGGCAAACCGTGTGTATCCCAGCCGCCTTTGCGTTTTACCTGGAAGCCTTTCATGGTTTTATACCGGCAAACCAAATCTTTTAAAGTGCGGGAAATAACATGATGAATGCCGGGCATTCCATTGGCGCTTGGCGGACCTTCATAAAATACAAAAGGTTGCCTGCCTTGCCGCAGGGAAACGCTGTTTTCAAATGCCTGTTCTTCTTCCCACTTTTTTAAAATTTCCTTTTCAATTGCAGGGAGATTTAAACCTGAAAATTCTTTGTATTTAGCACCCATATTTGCCAAAAAACCACCTTTATTTATAAAAGGCTGCAAAGGTAGTAATATACGCGCAAAATATTACTACCTTGACTTATTCGTAACAGATTTACTTTCTCTATTTTGAAGCACCGGCGGGTGGCTGATAATCGGGCACTACATTGTGTATTGGCTTAATTGTTTTAAGAAAAGCAAAGACCGCTTTTAATTCATCATCTGTAAAATTATTTACTCCTACCATAGACATGGGTGGCATAAGTGGTCTTTCACCTGCAATACCTTTAAAAAGATGTTGCCTTATACAGGTTAAAAATTGCTCTTCAGTCCATGCGCCGAGCCCGGTAGAATCCGGTGTAAGATTAGCGCTGAATGAAGTTCCCCACGGACCATTCCATGCGGTTAAATCCTGTGTTCCAGCATAACCTTTTTTCAGCTGGTCGGGCATTAAAGCTGGTGCCGGTAATTGCGAAGGATGGCCCGAAAGCAGCAAAGCGCTGTCATCTAATGGTCCCTTATCCGTCATTTTTTTAGGTGTATGGCAATCGCTGCAACCGCCAATCGCTACCAGGTGCTTTCCCCAATCTGCCTGCGATGCATAGCCACCGTACGCTGATGTTGCTGCAGTTGCTGAATCGTTTGTTGAAGAATTATTTGAAGCAGAATTACAGCGGTAAAATAAAAAGCAAATAGTACATACGGCAATAAAAAGTGTTGTTTGATTTTTCATTTCAGTTTGTTTTTGTTTTAAATATGGCAATAAACTAAGTGCATAGGCAGGGTTTTATCATAGAACAGGATTTTTTTATGAGAAGTACAACCGTTAAGACAAATGTAGGGGAAAACTATTAATTGTATATTTCAATTATGTTTATAACGCTGTTATAGTAATGACCACCAAATAAAACAAGATGTACTAACAGCGGGTAAAGCTGACAAAGTTCAACCCGTTCTTTCCAGTTTGGCTGTAACGGAAATACTTCATTATAATAATCGTAAAATTTTTTATCAAAGCCGCCAAACAATAAACTCATGGCTATATCCATTTCGCGATTGCCATAATAAACAGCCGGGTCATAAATTACAGGCATTCCATTTTCATCACTCATAAAATTGCCGCTCCATAAATCGCCGTGAATAAGAGCAGGCTTATCTTCTGAAAACAATTCATTAAAACGAGTACATAATTTTTCTGTGCGTGCTAAATCTTTGCCGTCAAATTTATTTTGGTTGAAAGCAAGCTTTGCTAAAGGAAGTATTCTTTGTGTTGTATAAAACTCACTCCAGTTATTACAAAATGTATTTTGCTGACGAAGTGAGCCGATATAATTATTGGTATCTAATCCAGACTTTTCATTTGAATATTTATGCAAACCGGCAAGTTGTTGCGCAAATGTTTGCCAGAAATCTTTTGATGGACGCTCTTTCTGAATAAATTCTGTTACAAGAAAGATTTTGTTTTCAAACTCACCATATAAAATTGGCTGCGGAATTTTTATTGTTTTGGTTTGATGAAGCAAATCCAAGCCTGCAAACTCTTTTTCAAACATATCTTTTAAACTGCCATCATTCATTTTTAAAAAGAAGGTACCAATGTTTGT
>JAICKT010000032.1 GCA_025927795.1 Parafilimonas sp.
AAACAATATACTGTCAGTAAGTTATTATATTGTACGTTGTTATAAGACTGTTAATTTAAATACGAAATGTTATCGCAAGACTGAGGCATGGCTTTGTGTGCAAGCGTCTTGTGCGGTTTTATAAGAAAGACTTAAGATACCAATGCGCCAAACCTGCGCCTCAATCTTAAGCCAGCAGCATTCTTCAGAACATTATATAGTTTCAGTAAGTTATTATAAGTACGTTATTTTAAGAATGTAAATTAAAAAACGAAATGTTAGCGCAAGACTGAGGCATGGCTTTGTGTGTAGGCGTCTTGTGCGGGTTTTATAAAAAAGGCTTAGGCTAAACCTGCACCTCAATCTTAAGCCAGCATCTGCAGTTTTACAAAAAATAAATCAAACAACATTGGAAATTTTAATAAGTAATAATTAACGGATCAATAAGCATAATATCTAATAAACCTTTACCTGTACCATAATAATCTCTTGCGCTGCTGTACAAATAATCTTCAGGCTTTTCAACGATGCCTGCAACAACAGGATTGTTATGAATATAATCAAGCTTCTGATGTGTAAATTTTGGAGTTATTAATTCTATAGGATGATTATCCTGCTGCCAGAACTGAAAATTGTCGTTATTACTGTTTGCCTTGCCTGCTTTAATAAATAATTCCATCATCCATTCTCTTCTGCTTTCATTTTTGTTATCAATAATAGCTTCTTTCAATTTTGATGAAGTATGTTTTTTTAAATCCCTCATTATATCACTTAACTTATTTGTTGCAGAGCCAATAATCAGGTGAATGTGATTTGTCATAATAATCCACGCATATAATTCCAATCCTTTGCTTTGCTGGCAATACTCAATACTTTTAATAATAATGTTTTTATATTCTTTCCTTGCAAAAACATCAATCCAGTTTACAACTGCAAAGCTTACAAAGTATAAATGGTCATTGTTGCTGAATTGATACTTACTGCTCATGAAATCTAATGTACTAAATTTAACTGCTCAGCAGCGTATCGTGCAGATAAAACGAGCCGCAAATAAATATTTCCTTTGTAAAAAATAAGACATGAAAACGTTTCTTTTCACGCTATTCGCGTTGAGCGTTATACTGCAACATTTGCCTGGCTATGCACAACAAACAACAGCAGATAAAATTGCAGGAACATGGAGAGGCACTTCACTTTGCCAGGTAAAACAATCTGCCTGCCATGATGAAAACGTGGTGTATCACATTTCAAAAAAATCTGCAAACCTGTACACAATACAAGCGAGTAAAATAGTCAACGGAGCAGAAGAAGACATGGACACTTTCGATTCTGTTGTGTATGATGAAACAAAGCAAACACTCAAGTTTACAATGAAAGATAACCAGGGTCGTAACGCTGTTTGGTTGTTTAAAATTGATGGCATGCAAATTCAAGGAACGCTCACCATAAATGAAAACACTTTGTTCAGGATAGTTGAACTAAAGAAAAGTTGATGTAAAGCTTCTTTGTCTAACCTTTTATTAAAAAGCCATGATTCGAAAACTAAAACACTTTGCACTTTTAATATAAAGTATTTAACTTAATACAAATTTCAGAGAGCCTTTACAAACTGTTTATATGTTCACACTTGATCCCACAAAATCATGGACACAGTTTGAAAAAATAATTTTCAGGTCATTGTTTTTGTGTCTTGGTCTTTTTCTTCTCGACTATGAGATTGGAATGTTATTTCTTGACCTGGACCAGTATAAGGCATTAAGTGCTATGTATGCTCATCTTTCACAACCATTATTCTGGATAGACCAGCATATATTTCATATTGGCTATAATCCAAAACTGCACCAGGCATTTCCCGGCGACAGTTATTTTGGAATGGTATATTATTTAACCATCATTAGTATTTCCGTTTTTGTTGTAATTGTATGGAGTATTATTGAAAGACATAAAAAAAATTATCATCACCTTAATTATTGGTTCAGGCTATATGTTCGTTACGCTGTTGCACTAATTGTATTTTCTTATGGGATGGAAAAAGTGTTTGATGTTCAAATGAGTTATCCCCAGGTAACAGATCTTCTAACGCCAATGGGAGATGAAGTAAAGTTCAATGTTGCCTGGAATTTTATTGGTGCTTCACCGGGTTATGAAACATTTACCGGTATTTGCGAAGTTGTGGGAAGCCTGTTACTGCTCTTCCACAGAACTTATTTTTTTGGCAGTTTATTTATGTGCACTATACTTACCAATGTGGTGGCGATTAATTTTTTTTATAATATAGGTGTATTGCTTCCTTCTTCTTTTTTGTTAGTGTCACTGTTGTATTTGTTTTTGCCATACGCACAAAAACTTATACAATTTTTCTTTCGCGGAAAAACAATTTCTATTGCGGAAAAACATTACAAATTTGAGAAGAGCTGGAAGAAATACTTTGTTTTGGGTTTGGGTATTTTAATTCCTTTATTGAGTATTATTAATTCAACGCATGAAGCACATAAATTATATCATAAAGTGCAAACAAATAGAAAAGATGAAAAGCTATATGATGTTACTTTCTTCATTGCAAAGGATACTTTACAACCTTTACTTACTGATACATTGAGATGGAGAAGGTTTGTATTTTTATCAAAGAAAAATACAGCTATTTATAATATGGAAGACAAAGCAGATTTTTATGATTGCGATATAGACTCTTTGAAAAAAATCTGCAGGCTGCATGATAATGAGGACTCCACAAAATGGGATATAATGCATTACTCATATCCCGGGGAAAATATGTTGCGGTTCACCGGGTCATGGAAGGGCACCAACGTGAATATATTAATGAAAGAAATCCCGATTGACAGCATGAAACTCAATAAAGAAACATCAATATTTCTGCAAGGGTGAGTACTTAGTCATGGAGAATTAATTTACAGCATAATTTCTTTCCTTTCTCCGCGCAGTCTCCTTACAAAGCCATTGGGTGCAAGCCAAGAGCTTGTAAATAGAGCATTCCTCTTTAATAAAAGAAAAAGCATAAGAACGTTTCTTTACACAATGTTCGCGTTAGATGCTATACTGCAACATTTGCCCAACTATGCACAATAACCAACAGCAGATAAAATTGAAGAGATATGGAAAGGCACTTCGCTTTGCCAGGTAAAATAATCCGTCTGCCATGATGAAATGTAGTGTATTATCTTTCAAAAAAATTTGCAAACGTTTACACAATACAAGCAAGTAAAGTGGTTAACGGCATCGAAGTTTCACTAAGTGCAAGCGTCTTTCCGCAAGCAGCAGCATGACAGGTAAACAGTGATTTATTTATTATGACAATAAAAACAACCTACCTTGAAAGGAAATAAAATACTCATCTCAATTTAAAGCAATGAAAAAAATTTTAATGATAAGTTGTTTACTCTTTTGCGGATACTATTTGTTTGCGCAGGATAAAAGTATTGAAGCAGAAATAAGAGCTCTTGAACAAACCTTGGTGCAGGCAGTGATAAACAAGGATACAGCCACACTCAGGAAAATATGGGATAAAGATTGTATTGTAAACAACCCCGACAATAAAATAATTTTAGCCCAGGCTAATATTATGAACAAACCGGTGATGCAAAAATCAAAAGCGGTGTTTACACGGGATGTGGAGCAAATTCTTATCAATGGCAACGTTGTTATTTCGATGGGAAGTGAAACAATTGTACCTGGAGGTGATGACCCCAAAGCAGGGCAAACTGTAAAAAGACGCTATACTAATATATGGATGAAGAAAGATGGTGCATGGAAAGTAATCGCACGCCATGCGAATGTAATATGTCAGTAAATTTATCCTCCTATCTGACTCAAGTATAAGTCGCAAAGCATTGTGTGTGGCTACTTGCGCCTTGCTTACAATGTTGATACTTAAAATAAATAAGCACAAGTACCATCCGCACATATCAGCGCTACTTATACTTGCGCTAGTTCTTTAACGCGTTCTATATTAGGAAACTTCAGTAATAATTAAAGATCAGGCAGTGTAATATCAATTAAGCCTTTCATGCCGTAATGAACAAAACAAACACTTTCTATCGTAGCTGGGTATTCATTGCATAGCATAGTGCAGCATGAAACTGACGCCATCATTCTCACGCCTCCTTCATATCCGAGCGAGCCGAAACGCCAAACATTCAAAACACATCTATGATATGTTTTAAAACTCTACCGGGCTGCTTTTTTGCAGTCTTCTTTGGTGCAGCTTTTTTCGCAGATTTTTTCACAGCAACTTTTTTAGTCGCTTTTTTCTTTGCAGCTTTTTTCGGTTTCTTTTTTTCAACAAGATGTTTTACACCTTCTTTAATAGATGTAAAAGCTTCGCCTGCAAAGTCAACCACATTCTCTGTGCCTGCAACAATTTCTTCTTTGATATTCGATGCAGTGGTTCCTACTTTTTGAAGTAAGGTTTTTTTCTTAGCGGATTTTTTTGCGGTCTTTTTCGTTGGCATAATGTAAAGTTTAAATTAAAAATAGGTAGTTATTAAATATCCAAACGCATTATAGTCCCCAAAAAGAAAAAGAACTGAAGTTGTGGAAGAAAAAAATTAATTCAATCAGCCATGTTCGGCAAGAGTATGTAAATTCTGGTGCTTCATAAAACCTCATCATTTGTCTGCATACTTTTCGGGAATACCTATTGTTTTTAAAATTGCTGTTAAAATACTTTTCCAAACAAAACCAAAAAATGACTCCTGAATATTTCGCTGCGCATTCACTTGCGCAGTACGCAGATTGCTGCCATGTGTAGGGTTTGCATTTTTAATAAGAAACACATTTGCAAAAAACGAGGTTATTGTTTTCTTATGCATAGTTGTATTTTCACCGCTGTCTTTTTTTAAAGGTGTTAAATGCAAATCATTATACAACATCAGCAGATCAACGTTTGAAGTAAAATTATCACCTTCTATTTTTGTATTTGCTTTTGTAACTGTACCGGTTTTAACGGTGAATAAACCTAATGATTCAGCAATGGGATTTAAAATGCTTTTATCAATGCTTCCTATATTCATTTGCATTGAAAAATTTCCTGTTTTATACTTTTTTAAATCAAAGCTAAAATTGGTAGTGAGTGGAATTGCATTCATAAAAAAACCGTTGAGCTTTGCCGTTGTATGCTGATAGGTTTTCATTACGGCAGGTATGTTAGAAATGTTTGTAATGGTTCCGTTAATATTATTAAATGTTATTGTACCGGTTTTGTTGGACTGTGGATTAAACTCTTCATACGATAAATTAAACTTGCGCAACTGTAATTTTTTCACATTAATTTTCAATGGAACTTTCATTAATAATTGATGAGGAAAATCTTTGATGTTGTTATTTTTGTCTGATGTTGGTAAGCTTCTGTCAACATAATCTTTTATCGCGGGATTATATAACTCCATCTCATCGCTTGTAAAGCTTTCATTATTCGTTAGCGCCCACCAGTCTATATTTTTAGCAATCACTTTTGGAAAAAGCAAGGTGAAACGATTATCCCGGTATTTCAGTTTTTTTTCAAATTGCGTTTTACTGCCTCTTGGTATAAGTGCAACATTGTTTGCTATTAAAGAATGATCAGTTGCATTTATTTGTATAGAATCCATTTTAAATATATACAGGCTATCAGTTGTGCGGCTAAGAAAATTGTTACAACTTATATTTACCTGTTTTGAAAAAAACACTCTTTGCTTATCGAATTGTGTGGATGAATCAATCCGGAAATTTTTAAACTGCATAGTAACCTCATTAAATATTTTTTGTCGCTTATTTTTTTGTTTACTGGTGTAGGTACATTTTTGAATAAGGATGCTCTGAATGTTTACACTTTTTAATTGACCTATCAGTTTTTGATACAATGTTTTTCTTTCTTCTCTTTCACGTTGCAACCGGTTATATTCTTTTGGCTGATGATCACATACTATTACAGGTTTTGAAATAACAATACTGTCAAGTTGAATATCTGAAGTATGCAAAAGATCATCTACATTAATGCCTGTTATATGCAGGCTGTCTAATGATATTGTGAAAATATCGTCTGGTGCTTTTTTTAAACTATCCAATAATTTAAGTGCTTGTGCATTGGGTATAAGCTTTGCGTCAAAAACAGAAACAGTTGATGAAAGAATATCCGGTTCAATTTTTTGTATAGAAAGATCATATAAACCATCTGACCCGGTTTTTACAAGCGATTGCAGTTTTGCAATAATCGCTGGTCTTAAATCAATAGGAGATGTGTGTTTGCTTAAAGCAGTTTTATTTTTTGTTGAGTGCAGCGATGAATAGTGAATAACAACAAATGCAGAAATGACAAGAACAAGAAAAATTATTATTGATAAAACCAGCCATTTTTTTCGCATAGCTTATCAATGTCAAATTCTGCACCATAAAGAAATTATTTTATGCCGGATGTTTTTCAAACGCAGTAAGTGCGATAGTAGTTATGCAATTATATCTGGTTAAAAATTTGTCGTTTCAAAAACATGAATACTTTATTTCCCTTAGAACAAAATCTTCCTGAAGGATTTTATTATTATCCAGATTTTTTAAATAAAGATGAAGAAACGGAATTGTCAGATAAAATATCCAGGCTTGATTTACACAACCTAAGTTATCATGGCTATACAGCAAACCGTAAAACGGCAAGCTTCGGTTACAATTATAACTTTGAGAATAATAAACTCAGCAAAGGAAAAGATATTCCTGCATTCTTTAATTTCATCATTGAAAAAACTGCTGAACATCTTTCTATAGAGAAAAATAAATTTGCCGAATTATTGGTCACAGAATATGCGCCCGGTACTGTAATTAACTGGCATCGCGATGTGCCTCAATTCGATTTGATCGCTGGCATTTCATTACTTACAGACTGTACATTTCGACTACGCCCTTATGATAAAACAAAACAAACACGTTCATCAATTATTTCATTTTCAGTACAACGCCGCTCTCTTTATACCATGCAGGGCAATGCAAGATGGAATTGGCAGCACAGTATTGCACCTGTAAAACAAATGCGGTATTCAATCACTTTAAGAACATTGAAAAATTAATATGAGCTATTTAAACTGAGCATGTTGATTTAAAAAAAGTCATGCAAATAATTTTTATTGTTATGAGTTCACCGAATATATTGTTGTGATAATATTTAGTTCATCAAATGTCTCATCTACCATTGTAATTATTACTTCTCTTTGATGGAAGTTAGCATGCAATAAACCTTGCTCCGCTGTAAGCTATCAATGTACATAATAGCATAAGCCGCTCACAAAGAGGCTTATGCTTATAAACTGGTAGAGAATTGTTATCTCGGCCCTACATAAGTATATGTTTCATCAAACACAACTCTTGCATATCCTGGCGCTATATCATTTTGATACAGGATGTATTTAACTTTTAAAGTCTTTGTGCTGAAATCATACTTATTTACTCCGGAGGGATCTAACTGAGCATATCTTTGATGTACGTTGCTCGCATCACTTAAGGGTACAGCATCTGTAACACTTGTCACATCACCTGTTGTAGGATCAATAGTAAATACAGGCACAAAAGCACCAAAATAACTAAAGGATCCGCCGGCATTAATAAGTTTACCTGATATACCATTGCCATTGTCATAAAATACAACAGAGTTTCCTCCGCTTGTTTCTAAAAAAGCATCAACAGGATAAACACCGTCATCGGTAAAACTGCCGGTATTATCTACAAAGCTGCCTGTTACTGTATATTCACCATCATATATATTCTGTACTGAAAAAATATTTATTTCACTTCCCATATTCGGGCTAACTGTGGATGACGATGCTGATGTAATAGTTAACGGCAGCGCATAGCTTGCATTAAAATCAAAAGTTGATGATGCTCTTATCGTAATATGAACGTAAGCCTGTGATTGCCCTTTTGGAATAACCACTGATGCCGGAAAACTATACACTGAAGCATCGGGCATAACATATGATGTACTATTTGCGCTATTGAAAGAATCTAAAGCTGCGGCATTCGCTTCAACATTAACAGTAATATCTTCAGATGCCGGGCCCTTGGGTCCGTAAATTACAATGGCATCAAAGCCCGCTGTATCATTTTGCAATTTGAATGAAAAATTATAGCTCGGGTATGGAGTTGTTGTACTTCCAAAACCGGCACCTCCGCCAGTTGGACCTCCGTTATCCTGAAAAGAAATAACATTAGGAGTATCCCATCCATATAACGGCGGATGGCTTGTTTCTTTTAAGCAGGAAGTAATGCAAATGCTTAATACTCCCAGAATAACTGAAAGTACTATATATTGATTTATTTTAAATTTTTGCATGTTGTAATTTTTTCAGTTCGGAAAATTATTTAGCCCAAAAAATAGTAGAGGTATAAACACTAATATCTTTTGGTACGTTAGAAGCATTAGTTGAAGCTTCGCTGCTTGGATATGGCAATCGCGTAGGCAAATGATCCGGTCTTGTAGCTTGCGATTGAACCGAAGCAAAAGAATGATAAGGATTATTGAGCACCGTAGAAGAACTTACGGGGTAACCTGTTCTGCGATACTCACTCCATGCTTCTTCACCATTAATAAAATTCAGCGCAATATATTTTTGTGTTATGATGGCTTCAATTTTTTGTGCAGTTGTTGTTGCCAAACTAAAATTTACTAAATAACTGTCGGAATTAGCTGCCATGTAAGCTTGTGCATCCGCCTCGGGATCGAGACTCGGGTCAACACTGTTAGAAGGTAGCTTATATAAATATGTAAAAGATGCAACAATACCATTATTAAAATCTGTTTCAGCATTTCCGTTTAATATACCTCTTACATCAGCTTCCGCACGCAGAAAATCACTTTCTGCCAAAAGTATTAAAGGTTCTCCCATGTTCGGGCCCTTCATAACTCCAACAGCATTTCCCCATGAAGTTCCACTGCCTCCGCCAGAATACCAAGCTCCTCCCGAAGAAGGAGAAGTTAGTGTATTATTAGGTGGCAACACACCTAACTGGTTTATTGGAGTGTTGGGAAAGTCGTTGTAAATTACGCTACCCCTCCATGCATCTGAAAGTTTAGTACCATCATAATATCCAAATACATAAGTAGCCGGTATCCACGCATTTCCTTGTCGGGATCCTGTAAAGTCTGCTACCCATGTGCCCCATGATGGATTTACCTGTCCTGTTGCCAATTTATATCCGGGATTTACAATCGCGTCATCTGTAAGAAATCCGTCAGCAGAAAAATTCGTGTTTGAAAATTGTACAGCAGCAGAAGCACGTATTATCAGTCGCAGCTTTAGTGTATTTGCAAATTGCTTCCAGCTTGCCATATTACCGCCAAACAAAGGATCTGTGCCGCTGCTTAAAGGTATAGGCGCCTGTGCATTATCAATTTCTGAAATTGCGGTATCCAGCAAAGCAGCCAATGATGGATAAATAACAGAAGCATCATCATAATGGGTTTTTAAAGCTGTGTCACCTTTTAAGGCATCAAAGTAAGGAATGTTATTAAATTCATCTACCAGCATTTGAAAAAGGAATGCTTTCATTATTTTGGCAGTTGCGTTATAATAAGCGTTCTCATCGCTTCCCTGGGTTGAGTTAATTATATATTGAAAGTTTTCTCCAATATAATATCCGCTTCCCCAATAACCTTCTCCAGTTGATTGATCATAATTATACGTCCAGGAAGAACCAAAACCGCCATAACCACCGGCATTAGCAGCATATCCAACCGTTTGAGAGCCATAGTTGTTCATTGAAGATACAAGGCTTGCTGTATTCACAATGGCTAAAGGCAATACCAGGCTGGGGTTTGCAATTGTAAGTGAATTGGGATTGGTATTAATATCAATATACTTCTTACAGGAAGTTGCTATTAAACCAAGAACTATAGCTGACAATATTATTTTTTTCATATTTTAAAGGATTAAAAGTTAACAGATACATTAAAGCCATAGTAGCGTGAAGGTGGTTGCTGATAACCCGTAAGTCCGATGCCGTTTGATCCGCTTCCTGAATCGCTGTAATCTGGATCGGTATATAAATTATCTTTAGGTAGCCATAAAAATAAGTTACGTCCTTCTAATCCTATTACAGCAGACTTAATAAATTTCGTTTTAGATAACAGAGATTGAGGCAGGCTATAGGTTAAAGAAAGTTCTCTTAGTTTCCAGAAGGCTCCGCTGGTTACATAATTGGAAGTTACGTTGTAATTTTCTGTTGCATCTGTCCAAAAGCCTCCGTTTCCGTTTCCATTTTCGCTGATAAGTATGTTTGTATTATCTACCCATTTACCACCTGCATCCTGGTAAGTTGAATTTGGAAATACAAATCGTTGACGATTATACTGTACTGTGCGAATACCCATGCCAGACCAATCCATATCAAACCCAATGCTGTTGTAACGCACAAATCCGCCACGGTATTCAAATACTGCTGCCAGCGTTAATGATTTGTATGTTATAGAGGGAGTCAGCGAAACAATATTCTTTGCATTGGCATTGCCCAACGGTACTAAAGTTTGATTAACTAACGGCATACCGGTAGCTGGATTTATGACAACCTTTCCCTCATGCCGAACATAATCGCGACCCAATATTTCAGGAAATTGAAAGCCTGGTATGGCATAAGCTCCTGTGCCATCACCATAAGCAGATAACGACAGGTTATCCAATCCCGGAGTTATAGATATTACTTTATTATCGTTATATGCGTAAGTGCCACCAACACTTACTATCCATGATTTAGTATTTACAGGAATAACTTTTAAAGACGATTCTATTCCTTTTGTTTCTGTTTCACCTGCATTGGTAAGTAAATCGCTGAAGCCGGTGGTTTTGGAAATGCTTGTAGTTAATGTTTGATTAGTTGTATGCTCATCGTAATAAGTAACTGATGCATCTATTATATTGTGAATTATCCTGAAATCCAAACCTACTTCCCAGCTTTTAGTAATTTCAGGTTTTAAATCAGAAGATATTAAAGTGCCGCTGAGTTGGTAACCTGCTACACCATTATAGGGATAGCCATTTCCCTGACCGAAAGCAGGTAACAAAGAATAAGCCCCATAAGGATTAGCACCCGGACCCAAATTCACTTGCCCAACTTTTGAAACACTTGCTCTAAGTTTCAAAAAGTTTAACCAGCTAACGTTATTAAGCGATTTTATGGCGTCCGTTAAAACAACTGATGCATCAACTGAAGGATAGAAAAAAGACCTGTTATTTGGATTTAGCACAGATACCACATCTTCACGTCCGGTAGTATGTAAAAAGAGATAATTTCTCCAGCCCAACTGAACATCATAATACGCACCCAATTGTCTTGTTTTAAATTCAGAATTACCTGCTGAAGGAAAATTAAGCGTATTGCTTAAGTTAAATAACCCGCTTTGAACAAGACCGCTAATGGAAGCACTAAGATTTTTTTGCAGATCCTGTTGTGTTGATGCGCCTATAATTGCATTCAAAGTGAAATCTCCAAATCTTTTTTGTGCTATTGCTTTAACATTTTCAATTAATTCATCATAGTATTGGCTCGATTCTGCATCGCTGCCGGCAATAGTGGTTTTAAAGCCGCCGCTCGATTGTGTTGCATAATCCGTATAAACAAAGGAATTTGTATAAGCTTTATACGTTTGTGTGCGCATAGTTATACCGGTTGATGATACAATGTCTAACCATGTGAGCGGTGTAAAATGTAATTCTAAGCTGCCCGTAAAGTAATCGTTATTAGTTAATCCGCGGTTATTAGCTAAAGTAAAATAAGGATTACCATACCATGGATTATAATAGCCATTTGGATTTGCGTATTCATTCGTTTGCCAGTCTTTAAACATAGTAATAGGTATATTTCCCGGCATATTTAAAAATTGATCATAAATCGAAGTTTCCGCAGTAGTAACATTATACCTGTTTTGCAGGTATGACAAACCATATGTAAAATGCACTTTTGTACCAACCTCTTTTGAGCCGTTCAATCTGAAAGACGCTCTTGTAAATTTATCATCAAGCATTGTGCCCTTAGTTGAAAGCCATTGACCAGAAAGATATATAGATGATTTTGCTTCAGCAGAAGAAAAGGATAAATCTGTTTGATTACTTAAGCCGGTTTGCCAAAACTTATTTCTATCGCTAAAAAATTGATAAGGCACAGTGAGCTGATCTCCGTTTTCTAAGGGATTTCCCAAATCTCGCATTGTGCCGTCAAATTTTGGTCCGTATGATTCGTTTTCAAGCGGAGAATAATATGGTTTACCTGTTGTATCAGTACCATAACCACTTCCACCAGATCCGTATTCTTTTTGTTGTTTTGGATTAAAAGCTACATGCTCGTATGTAACTGTTTGAGAAATATGTATTGTTTGCGTACCTGCACTTGGATGTTTGGTAGTAATAACGAGCGCGCCATTCGATGCCTGTGAACCATAAAGTGCTACAGCCGCAGGACCGTTTAGAACATTTATATTATCAATGTCTTCAGGACTTATATTAGTTAAGAGATCATAAGTAACAATGTTGCCATCAAGTATCATTAAAGGTTGATTGTTACCTGTAAGAGACCTTTGTCCGCGTATAATTATTCTAAAGCTTGGATTTACGCCTCCTCCGGTCGACATTACCTGAACGCCTGCAACTTTTCCTGCCAGGGCACTGGCTAAAACTGTAGGTTTTGCCTCCGTAATACTTGACGCAGTTACTACAGTAGAAGCGAAACCCTGCTGGCGTTTCGACACTTTTGTACCGGCAGCAGTGGTAACAACGACATCCGTCATGCTGCCTGAGGTTCGTCTCGCCGTAACTGTAACAACAGGATTATTTCCAACGGGTATTTCAGTTCTTTCAACGCCAATTGCTGTGATAATTAAAATGTCTCCCGATTTTGCAGGAATACTAAAATTTGCATTCGCATCTGCCGCAACAGATACGCGGGTACCTTTTACATTAATTGTGGCAAAGGGAATAATGTCTCCATTTTGATCCCTTACAGTACCGCTGATTTTACCTTGGGAGTAACCAATTATGGTATATAGCAGAAGGGTAGTAAGTAAACTTACAGTTTTTCTCATCTTGACTTTTTTAATGTTTGGAAAACGGAAAGGTATATAAATGTTAAAAAAAACCAAAATTGTATTATCTAAATCACACAAAAATTTTAGCAGCTCATACTTTGTGAATGAAAAAGAGGATAATAAAAAGTAGATTTATAACATGCACAAATACAATTTACATAGCTTTTAACGCATATAAAAATGTGACTAATTGGTTACGTTTTTCAGGACTATCGCTTAAAAATTTCATATAAATATTTTTCAGAGCAAAAGATAAAACTGTTTTTATATGGTGATAATTGTACTTACTTCCAAATAACTATACAAGCGATGATAAAATATTAATCATTTGCATTATCAGCTGTAAATAAAATTAAACGCTTATTTACTTACTTACTTCATCCAGCAAGCCCTGCACCTCACCAATATCAACATTCTTTTTTTTATTGTCAATATCAATTACTACTACATATCCATTGCTACTGCCTATGCTATTAAGTATATCAACAATTTGCTGTTGATTACTGCTTATACGAAAGCCCGAACTATCCCATTCTTCATAGCTGCATAAACATCCAAGTGAAGGTGTTTGCGGATAATAAGTTTGTGTTTTATAAAATTCAGGGTCAATAGTTGTGCCGTGCATAATAACCGCGGTGCGGCCCATTTCACCAGCATAAAAACTTTCATAAATGCCACTATAATTTTTCCATGAAGCAGGTAATAAAGATGCATACATTTCTTTGCTCCATAATGAATCAATTAATGTGCTGTCAGCAAAAAAAGCATCGGGTGTTGTTTCATAAGGTAATTGCAATTGAAGATTTTGTGTAGGACCGATATACAATAATCTTGACACATCAAAACCACTAAAACGTAATATGCCTTGTGGTGTGTTACCATTGGTAATATAAAAAGGATAATCTGTTATTGCTCTTGCTAATTGTGCAGTATGAAAATAATTACCTGAGGAATCTTTTACAAACGTACCATCAGGCTTGCGAATAATAACAAGACCTGCATAATTGCGATTGCTTCTTTGCAAACTATAAATAACGGTTTGCCCTTTTAAAAAATCAGCGCTGAAAATATCATTCAATGGAGGTAATGATTGATGTTTCTTTATTGCAATGCGACTTTTTAATATCTGCAACCCAACACTGCTATCTCCTGGGAATTTCGATTTAATCAGTGAAGCAATTTTAATTCTTGCATTTACAGAATCTGCTCTTAACACATATTCTGCGCAACGTATAAAAATGCCAACAGAGTGTGTTTGCCGCATCAAATTCGAAACCTGTGTTTTAAATTCTTTCTTGTATAATGAATACGTTGTTTCCAATAAATTTTTTTGAAAATAATCTGAACGTTGTGCAGTGTTATTCCATGCTATCGCTAACTTTTGTTTTGTAAAATTATCTTTATACTGTAACAATTCAAGACTCCACAATGCTTCATTCCAGTCGCCTTCATTATCATCATTCAAAGGTTCGGCGAACCATTGTTTAATGGTGGTATCTACAAGATATTTATAACGTTGCTGTCTTGCCTGTTTTGTTGTAACTTTTGAATATACTGTATCGGTTATGGCTTGCTGAGCAAACAATGAAACGGAGAAAATAAAAAATGTAATTATAAAAAAATATCGCTTCATCAAGCTAAACTACAACTGCATATTAAATTGATTAAAACATTTTATTCGCAACAATAGAATCACGTTCATATATATCATCTCTAAAATTTAATAAGCCGTTTTCATCAACCCATGCGGTATAGTATGTTATAAATACAGGTACTGGTTTTTTTATACTAACTGTTTGCGGATTGCCGCTATTCATTGCTTCTTCAATTTTATCAGGTGTCCAGTTAGGGTTATCCTGTAAAAGATATTCGGCCATTTTTTTGGGGTCACTCAATCTTATACAACCATGGCTGTATGCTCTTTTATCTTTACTAAAAAGTGATTTTGCCGGCGTATCATGAAAATAAATATTATAACTGTTCGGAAATAAAAATTTCACACGACCCAATGAATTTTTTTCACCTGGTAATTGCCTTATCACGGGCAGGCCGCCAGCATTACCCGTTATTTCCATATTTTGTTCTTTAAGATAATTAGGATCGCTTTGCATTTTTGGTAAGATTTCTTTCTTAACAATACTGGATGGCACATTCCAATAAGGACTAAAAACAATCTGGCTAAGCTTGCCCGTAAACATCATTGTGTTGTGTCCTTCTTTTCCCACCACAACAGCCATATCAAACACTTTATTTTTTCCATCAACCACATGCAAAATAAATTCCGGAATATTCACAAGTATCAATGGACCCTGTGGTTCCTGCGGCATCCAGCGCATACGGTTCATATTTATTAAAATTTGTTGCAGCCTTTGTTGCGCAGAAATATTAATATCTTTTAGTAAAGCTGTTGTAATTAATCCATTTTGCGTTAAGCCAAGCCGGCTTTGAAAAACTTTAATAGCGTTTGTAAGCGTATCATCAAAAACATTACTTGTATCCTGCGCCTGCATATCGCCTGAAATCTGAAATCTTTTTTTAAGCAATGATATTTCTGCAGAAGACGTTCCCTTTTTAAATGTTTTTGCATCGCCCGTTATTTGCGGCCAACCACCACCTTTAACTATTTGAAGATATTTTGCCAGTTCTGCTTTTAATGATTTATAATCATCATTTATATCATCAAAATACTTGTCGTCTTTATGTTTTTTATTTATTAAAGAATCAGCAACAGTTACCGCATCTTCTTTTTCAAAAGGAATAAAGCGCTCCATCTCTTTTCGCTTTACATATCCTTTTTCATAATTGCTAAGTGCATACATAATAAAAGACTGTGTTAATGCTAACTCTGTATTTAAAACAGATTCATCAGATGCGCTCACTTGTAAAGTATCTTCAGCAGTAAGTGAGTCCATCTTTTTTTCAAGTGTTTTATTTTTCAGCGATGTATCTCCTAAATAAGTTGCATAATTACGCAGGTTCCAAAAACCAAGTGCCTGTTCAGTTAATCCGTTTGAAGAGAACCATGCGTACTGATAATTTCTCGTATTATAAAAACTTCTCATTCTGCGCGCTACTGAATCAGATATATTATTTTGGGTGATAAAATTCTCCATTTTCATACTGTCGAAAAAAAGATCGCTGTAAGAATTTGCAGGTGTAATACTAACATTGCGCCTGCTGATTTTTTTTTCTGTTTTAGATGATGAGCTACCAGTCGCAGTTGTTTCAGTTGTTGAATTTTGGCTGTTACATGCAATAAAGGTGATGCAGAGAATTACGCATAAACTAAATAAATTTTTCATACAGGCTAATTTGCAAAACATGTGCCTATGAAAAAACTTATGAAATACATTGGCGGATATTGCTAATAAAATTTTGTTTCTAATCTTTACCCAATATTTTCCTAAACGAATCTTTTTTTATCGGAAATAAAAAGTATAAAAATTTGCTATGTTCGAAACATGCTGATAGAAGATTTTAATCATACAATTGATACCTGGATAGAGGTAATACAACAATATAATTTTAAACAACTGTGCACGCAGCCTGATGTAAACAGTTGGTCAATCGGGCAGGTATGCATGCATCTTATAAATGATACCAACTGGTTTATTGAGCAAATAAAAATATGTGTATCTAATAATAATAATATTAGTGAAATAATGTTGCCTTTTGCGCAAACTATGTTTTTAAATAATTCTTTTCCTGATGAAAGATTAAGCAATCCTGCGAATATTAATATGCCACAACCACAAAGCAAAGAAGTTTTGTTACAACTTTTCATCAATCTTAAAAAAGATATGAATAACGCAGCAACACAAATTGAAAACAATAAATCAAAAGGCAAAACTAAACATCCGGGTTTCAACTATTTTAATGCAATTGAATGGTTGCAGTTTGCAGAAATGCATTTGCGCCATCATCTTAAACAAAAAGAAAGAATTGAAGAAATCCTTAATCGGCACTATTAAATTTTTGTGTATGTAACTCAACTAATGAACGTTAATTTGAGTATTTATCTTCATCATAAAAAACTGTTATAAAATTCTGCATAATGGCTAAATCTTCTCTTGATTGCGTAATATGAGGTTTTTGAAAGATATTGTTATTATGCATACATTTTGTTACTTAAAAGTTGACAACCCTAAAAAATAATTCACTTATTGGTGTGAATCCTTACAGGTAAAAAAGGTATTGTTTAATTAGATATAAAACCACTGATGAAATATAATTTACTCTTTTTTTTCTTATTGATTAATTCTTTATTGTTCGCTCAAAATGGAAAAAACACAACAACCACATCTTTAAATTTAACCGGTTTGGTGATAGACAGCACAACCAACAAACCTGTGCCCGGTGCAACAGTACAAATTATTTCTACGAAAACAAATGCATCAACACCTTATAAAGGAAATGCAATATCAGATTTCAACGGAAAGTTTACCATTAAAAATATTCCTGTATTAAACAATCTCCAGCTTACGATTACTGCAATTGGTTATGGAACCAAAATAATTCATACATCATTATCAAAATCTGATTTTTCGGCTTCTGCAAAAGATATTGGCATAATAACATTGCCACAACAAATAAACACATTAAGCAATGTTGTAGTTACAGCCACAGCCGCACCTGCCATGCAGTTTGGTATAGACAGGAAAATATTTAATGTTGAAAAAAATATTACAGCTCAAGGTGGTACTGCTGTTGATGTGATGAAAAATATTCCTTCACTTTCTGTTGATGTGGATGGCAATGTGCAAATGCGAAACAGTTCGCCCCAAATTTTAATAGATGGCAGACCAACTATTCTTACACTTGACCAAATACCTGCAGACGATATAGAACGTGTTGAACTCATTACAAATCCATCGGCTAAGTATGATGCATCAAGCGCAGGTGGTATTATTAATATTGTAATGAAGAAAAATAAAAGGGTGGGTTTAAATGGTATTGCATCTGTTGGCATAGGAAGCCCTTCTGTGTTAACGGGCAACATCAATCTGAATCTTCGTGAAAAAAAGTTTAATGTTTTTGCAAGCGGTAATTATAATAAATCGGGCGGAACTACAAGAGAAGAAACATATCGCATTAATAAAGATAATGGCGTGGCTACTGATTATTTTACGCAATCATCGAATAATGATCGTACACGAAAATTTAATTCGATAAGATTAGGAATGGATTATTTTTTAGATGATAAAAACACTATTTCATTTACTCAAAGTTTTAACAGCGGTCGTTTTGGTAATACTGAAATTCAAAACCAGCAATATTTTGATGTAGATAAAATTTTGAATTACACAGGCTATCGCATTACAAACGGCCTTGGTAAATTTAACAGGAGCAGCAGCCGTTTAAGTTTTGAAAGACAATTTGATGAACCCGATAGCAAACTCACTGCAGACATCACTTATAATAAAGGCGGTAATGGAGATGATGATTTTATCGTGAATGATTTTTATAATCCTGATGGAACTATTTATGAACCCAAAACACAAGTAAGAAATAATGGCTCCGGAGATAATCATCAGATTACGGCGCAAATTGATTACAGCAATAAAATAAATGAAAATAAAAGAATAGAATTTGGCGCGAGAAGTTATTACAATAACAATACAACAAACTTCGGCACATATTCAATTGATGAATTAAATAACGAAACAAAACTGCCTTTAAGCAACAATTATAAATACACAGAAACCGTAAACGCAGGTTATTTTAATTATGCCAATAAATGGAAATCTTTTACTTACCAGGTTGGCTTGCGTGTTGAATTATCGAAATTTAACGGAACGCTTATCGACAGCAATTTTCATTTTGGTTATAAATATCCAGATGGTTTTAAAAATCTTGGCTATGCTTTGTTTCCAAGTTTTTTTATCACAAAATCTTTAAATGAAACTACAGACATACAATTTAATTATTCAAAACGTATAAGAAGACCAAATTTTTGGCAGGTAAATCCTTTTGTTGATATAAATGATCCATTAAATATAAGCCAGGGCAATCCTGCATTGCACCCTGAATACACAAATTCTTTCGAGCTGAACTATTTTAACCGTTTTAATAATAATGGGGGAAGTTTTTTGGGCGTTTTATATTTTAAAAATAATGTAGGCGATATTACACAATACAGCGATACTATTTCTCCCGCATTGTATCAGCAGTTAAGCAATGCATCTATTTCTCCTGATGCTATTGTGAACACATTTATTAATGCAGGTTATACAAACC
>JAICKT010000447.1 GCA_025927795.1 Parafilimonas sp.
ATTTTTCAAGCGATAAATTATTTGTTTTGTCAAACACACTTTTATAACCAACATAATAATTGCTGTCGTTACCCGCCACAACAAACCATAACCAGTTTTGGAGCGGCGCAGGTGTAGTAAAATATCTTGTATAAGATATATGCTGTTGTGCGAGTTCCTGTTTTACTTTATAGTTAATGATCGCTTTATTTATAAGACAATAACACAAATAAACCGAACTGATAAATAATCCGAATTTCCACCAGGAATGTCTTTTTTTATTTTGCCTCTTCAACAGCAACAACATCATAAGCGCGATGCCGGGCGCTGCGGAAAAAAATGGATCAGCCACATAAATAGCATTGAATGAAATGCGATAATGACTGAAAGGCTCAAACCACCCTACACCATAATTATTAAAGGCATCAATAAAGATATGCGCCAGTATTGCTGCGCTGAAAAACGACATCCATCGTGTAAATGAAATATTATGCGGACGATGCCACTTGTTTGCAAGTTTTGCCATTATTAGTGCAATAATAACAGCAAATAAAATCGAATGAGTAAAGCCGCGATGCGCCAGCAAAGCAGATGGCGTATTCAGCCAGCTTGCAGCAATAAAATCTATATCAGGAAAGCTCTGCGCAATCATTCCCCATACCATTGCTTTTCTGCCAAGCTTTTTGCCTGCAAACGCTTCGCCCATGCAGGCGCCAAGAGCAATATGCGTGAGTGAATCCAAATTTTAAAAGTTACAGTTGAATATTTGCTTTTGCTGCTGAAGTAATTTTCATATTTGCATCTTGTGTAAATGCAATTACTGCGCAATCTTTTGCTGATAAATGTGCAGGCAAATTAAGTGAAACTTTGCCTGTATTATTTTTTAAAGCGATGGTTTGAAAGCTTCTTACAATATTTACATGATGCAATGTTGCACCATGGTTTTCGCCGCGTTGCACTTTTGTTTCAGCACCTGATTGCATTAAGGCAATATTTAAATTATTGATTGAATTTGTTTGATAAGAAATTTCAATTGTATTATCGTTTGCTTTCGCCGTTATACTTAAATGTTGTTGAGGTTTTTGCTTTAAATCTTTATTGATGGATGCATGTAATTTATTTTCATCAGAACCAACAAATTGTTCTTCACCGTTTACAATTACCTGTGGAGTATAAACACCGGACTTTAATGTTCGTGCATAATTTTTTTGACGCTTTGTATAATCAGCATTGCTGAATGCATCTTTCCAACCTAAATTATCCCAGTAATCAACATGATAACCTAAAACATAAACATTATTATTATACTCTTTTAAAAGTTTTGCAACAGCATTATCTGCCGGCGGACAACTGGAACAACCTTCTGATGTAAATAATTCAACAACAGCAAAACCATTATCTGCATTACTCCCTGCAATATTTTTTTGGCTGGATGAATCTGCGCAGGCGAATGCACTGCTAAGCAACAAAAACAAAATAGCAGCCGGAACAATTCTTTTTTTCATTATGAATATAATTAAATCACTAACGAAATTAATTGCTTTGCAGTTCTCTCAGTTTTGTTAAAGAAATTTCGGTGTAATCTTTAATAATTAAATCTGCTTCTTTTACATCTTGTGCAGTATGCGTTGTAGTAAGCGCAATTACTTTCATACCTGCAGCTTTTGCAGAACGAATGCCTGCAACAGAATCTTCAAACGCCACGCAATTTTCAGGATTTGCTTTTACAGCCGCTGCTGCTTTTAAAAATATTTCAGGATGTGGTTTGCCTTTTGAAATTTGTGAAGCATCTATCACATCTGCATAATATTTTTTTATAGGCACATGCTCAAACATAAAATTTATGTTGGGTGTTAAACCGGAAGTTGCAATTGCTTTCGGAATTTTTTCTTTCTCAAGTTCTTCTAAAAAATCAATCAAGCCATTAATAGGTTTAATGTGCGGTTGATATAATTCTCTGTATAACGCTTCTTTTTCGGTCGAATATAAATCTATCTCGTCAGAGCTTAATGTGGTATTAAAAATGTAATTGAAAATATCACTGTTAATTCTGCCATTAATATTTTGCATGTATTCTTCTTTTGAAAACGGCTTCCCGATTTTATCGTAAAAAACTTTCCATGCTTCAATGTGATAAGAGTTGTTATCTATTAGCGTACCATCGAGATCAAATATTACTGCTTCGGGAAACATGATTTAAATTTTATGTCTGATGTATGATTTATTGATGTCTGATTTAAACAAAAAATCAGACATCATAACATGATTTAAATTTTATGTCTGATGTATGATTTTATTGATGTCTGATTTAAATCAAAAAATCAGACATCAAACATCAGAGATTATTTATGGTTCATTGTTTTATTAAACTCGTTGCTTTTATTTTTTGGAATGCTAAGCGATTGCCATCTGGTGTCTTTAATTATCTTGCCCATAAAAACAATTTGCCCAACATGATAACCGTAGTGATCAATTTGGCGAATGATAGCATCAACTACCAGCAAAGGCTCGCTGCGAATCGTAATTGTTTTCATTACATCTTCCGGTTTTAATTTTTCAAGTGTGTTTAAAACGCAATCCCAGCCACTATTCCACGCGTTTGAAACACCTTCTTTTGTTTTTAAAGTTTCTTCAAATTCTGCATCGCGGTTACGCCAGTTTTTTTCACCATCTTCTGTAAGAAAATTTGTCCAGCGGCTTAGCATATTTCCATACATGTGCTGAACAATAATGGCAATAGAATTGCTTTCCGAAGATGGCTTGAATAAAAAATCTTTATCATCTAATTGTGCAAATGTTTTTTCACATAATGCTTTTTGTGAGCGGAATTTTTTAATAGATGATTCTAAAAATGTTTTTTCGATGCTCATGATTAAAAAATTTATGATTGAAGTTTTTGTTATTGGTATAGTGCTTTTGAAGTCCGACCGTGTTAATATCCACTCGCACTATCATCACCGCGTATATCTGCAGCAACTTCAAATTTTCCATCGGGTAAAACTTTAATTAATTCTGTTCTGCCTATAGCATTTGTAGGTTCTAATTGATAACCCATTTGTTTTAATTGTTCCGCTGTTGTATCGTTAAAACCTTTTTCAATCACAACAGTATCCGGATGCCATTGATGATGAAATTTTGGTTTGTCAACCGCATCTTCTGCATTCATTCCAAAGTCAACCACATTAACGATAGATTGAAAAACAGAAGTTGTAATTGTTGTACCACCAGGCGTCCCTACCACCATAAATGGTTTATGGTCTTTCAACACAATCGTTGGCGTCATTGAACTGAGCATGCGTTTACCCGGAGCAATTGCATTTGCATCACCACCAAGCGCACCAAACATGTTCGGCACACCGGGCTTAATACTAAAATCATCCATTTCATCATTCAGAAAAAATCCTGCGCCGCCAACAACAGTTTTGCTGCCGTA
>JAICKT010000089.1 GCA_025927795.1 Parafilimonas sp.
AAAGAAGTAAAGTTTGCAAAGATGTATAAGACTTCTATTCTTTGCCTGCTTATTACACTTTGCGTGAAACAACAAATTTATAGTTCAATCAAATCATAATCTTTACCAATCTTCATAAATGCATTTTGCAAACGTTCTTTATGTGTATCCGTTATAAAAACCTGTGCACCACTTTGTACGCAAACATATTCTAATAAATTCTGCATTCTTTTTTCATCTAATTTTTCAAAAACATCATCCAGCAAAAGAATGGGAGAGAAGCCCTTGTTTTCTTTTAATGTTTCAAATGCAGCCAGCTTAAATGCAAACAATAAACTTTTGCGCTGACCTTGTGAAGCAATGTTTTTAAAATTTGATTCGCGCATTTCAATCAGCACATCATCTTTATGAATTCCACAACCGGTTCGCTGCAGGTATAAATCACGTTGAAAATTTTGTTGCAACAATTCTTCAAAAGATTGATTATTTAACTGGCTGTCATACTCAAGCACTAAATTATCGTCGCTGCCGGCAATAGAAATATATTGTTGTAAAGCCTGCGGCAAAAATGTTTTCAAAAAATTCATTCTCCGCTCATAAATAAAATTTCCTTTTTCAAGTAACTGGCTATTTAAAATTTCAAGTAAAGATTCATCATAAGAATTTCTTTCTGATGCGAACTTTAAAAAACTATTGCGCTGTTGTAAAATTTTATTGTATGCGATTAACTGTTCAAGATAATCATGCTGCAGTTGCGAAATCAATGTATCAACAAACTTCCTGCGTTCCTCACTGCCATCGGTGATTAATGAAACATCATCAGGTGCAATCATAATGCAGGGAAACTTTCCGATATGCCCGGAAAAGCGCTGGTAAACTATGTCGTCAACAGAAAATTCTTTACGATTATTCTCGCGCAGCACACAAACAACTTTTTTTTCTTCTTCATTTTTTTCAAAATTTCCTTCAATGCGAAAACCTGCAAAGCCTTCTCTCACACTTTGATTGTCGCTGCTGTTAAAACTGCTTTTTGTAAAACACAAATAATAAACAGCGTCAAGCAGATTTGTTTTGCCGCTTCCGTTTTTACCATAAATACCGGTAATATTTTGTTTAAAATTAAATTGTTTAAAACTGTAATTGCGAAACTGTGTAAGCGAAATTTGTCTGCATGCAAACATGAAGGCAGTATTAAAAATAATATCAACGTTTTATTTTATCAATGCCATCATAAACATCTGTAACATTTATAATAAAATTAATTGAAGGCAGGGTGATATTATCGTTTAAATTTTTTGTTTCAGATAACGTCCATGTGTTATCGTTATTTTTTGAATAAACCACAATATGAATTGTTTGTGAATCAATAAGCAAATATTCTCTTAATGACAAAACATCTCTGTATAAATCAAACTTGGCACCGCGGTCGTAGTTCGCTGTTGAAGGAGATAATATTTCTATGATTATTGAAGGATTTGTTATTGTATCAAACTCATCATCTACAAAATCCGGTTCATCACAAAGCACAAGAATATCAGGATAAGTATATAAAGTATTTTTTGGAATGTGAACGCGAAGATTGCTGCCGAATTCTCTGCAGGTTTTTCCTTTTAAAAAAATACCTAAAGCCAGACGCAAATTGCTTTCAATTAAATTGTGTTTGAATGAAGCACCGCTCATAGCAAAAATTTCACCCTGGTAATATTCGTGCTTGTCTAATGCATTTCTTTCGAAAGCCAGGTATTCTTTTGCTGAAATATATTTTGTTACCGGCTGCGCCATACTTCAAAGATACAATGTTCTGATTTTAATATTGGTCTCATGCTTTAGAAAGCATTTGGCTGTATCCTGCAAAAGCTTTCTTAAAATAACATCATAATGTAATTTATTAACACGGCAACCGTTGTTTGTCTGTTGAACGTATTTTGCATCCATCAAAAAAATTAAGAATGGTTTTTTTCTTACAAATTGATACTACACATATTGTAAATGCAGTTGCACAGCAGCCACAAACTACAAATCTCTGGAACCTTTTAAATAAGGGTGGATGGATAATGTATCCTTTATACCTGCTGCTTGCAGTTGCTATATTCGTTTTTTTTGAGCGATTGATTGCTATTCGTAAAGCATCAAGAATTGATGCGAACTTCATGCACATTATTCGCGACAATATTATTACAGGTAATGTAACTGCGGCCCGTAATCTTGCGCGCAATACAGATAATCCCGTTGCAAGAATTATTGATAAAGGCATTCAGCGTATTGGCAAACCTATTGATGCAATAGAAAAAAGTATGGAAAACGTTGGCAAGCTAGAAATGTATAAAATGGAACGCAACCTGAATATACTTTCGCTTATTGCAGGTATGGCGCCAATGTTTGGATTTTTGGGAACTATTGTAGGTATGCTGCAATTATTTTCTGCGATTGCTTCAACAGGTGAGTTAGAATTGGGAGAAATTGCAGGTGGTATTTATACAAAGATGATAACATCTGCAGCGGGTTTAATAATAGGTTTGCTGGCTTATGTGGGCTATAATTTTTTAAATACGCAGGTTGACAAAACAGCAAATAGAATGGAAATTGCCAGCGCAGAATTTATTGATGTTTTACAGGAACCAACAAGGTAATTAGCCAATGTATTATTTGAAAAATTGCTAATTAAAAAATGAATATAAGAAGACGATACAAAACGCATGGTGAAGTGTTTGCAGGTACACTGAATGATATTTTATTCATTTTGCTTTTTTTCTTTTTAATTATTTCAACGCTTGCAAACCCAAATGTTATTAAAGTAAATAACCCTAAAGGCACACGAGATACAAAAACAAAACAGCATATTGTTGTTTCAATTGATAAAGACCAGAATATTTATATTGGTCAACACCAAATTGATCCGAATAATCTGGACAGCTTAATAAAATTTGAAGTAAATAAAAACCGCAACATGGTTGATACACCTTCTGTTGTTATTAATGCTGATACATCTTCTTACTACGGCGAAGTTTTTCGTGTTATGCAATCAGCAAAACGGGCAGGAGCAAAAGTGGTGGCTAATGTGAAGTAATATTTGTGAATGGTGAGTGTTCAATGGTAAAGAAAACGCTCAATATTCAACACACAATAATCAATGCTCAAATATTTTTAATTGATTATTGATATTGAGTTGTTGATTATTGAATATTTATCTTTCAATACATACAGCATTGCTTCTGTTTCACACCTACTTCATGATGCGCCAAAGTTGAAATAATTATTCGCGCAAAAATTCCAGGCGAAAACACAAACTACTGCCAAAGCTTTTGATACGTAAAAATTAACTTTAAACCTGTCATTGAACAGCCATACAAAAAAATTATTCAAGCCTAAACCAATAACAGAAATAAGAATAAACCGGATAAAAAAGTTTGTTGTGTTGCCTGAAACCTGGAATGTCCAGTAAAGATTCAGAAAGAAGTTGTTAATAACTGCCGAAGTAAATCCAATACTGTTGGCAACATACTTATTAATTTTTAGTTTTTCTTTTAACAGATAAGTAATCAAAAAATCCCAAAGCATTCCTATAAAACCAACAATGCCAAACTTTAGCATCTTAAAAATCATATCCATGCCGCAAAATAATTGAAGAGTTGGTGAAATAGTTTATATGCTTCCGTAAGCGTTAAGATTTTTTTCGTCACATTTGCAAAGATTGAGCAGAAGATATAACATGATACTATATAAAACAGATGCGGAAGTTGAATTGATGAAGCAAAGCGCAGTGCTGGTAAGCAAAACACTTACTGAAGTTGCCAAAATTTTAAAACCCGGCATTACAACCTTTCAGCTTGATAAATTATGTTTTCAATTTATCCGCGACCATAAAGCCATTCCATCTTTTTTAAATTATCGTGGTTATCCATATACCATTTGCGCTTCTGTAAATGATGTGGTGGTACATGGCTTTCCTAATAACACTGCATTAAAAGACGGTGATGTTGTTTCTATTGACATGGGTGTAATATTAAACGGCTGGCATGGCGATCATGCTTATACATTTTTAATTGGAGAAGCGAATAATGATGTGCTTCAGCTATTGCGTGTAACGAAAGAATCTTTATATAAAGGCATTGAAAAAGCAATAGCAGGCAATCGTGTTGGCGATATTGCTTTTGCAATCCAGGAACATACTGAACGTAAATATGGTTATGGTGTGGTTAGAGAATTGGTTGGACATGGTTTGGGAAGAAGCTTGCACGAAGATCCGCAGGTGCCGAATTATGGTAAACGCGGCAACGGAGCGAGGCTAAAAGAAAACGCGGTGCTTGCAATTGAACCTATGATTAATATGGGAACAAAAGATGTTTATACTGAAGATGATGGCTGGACTGTGCGTACACGTGATGGCAAACCATCTGCACATTTTGAACATGATGTGTGTGTAAAGAAAAATAAAGCACTCATACTTTCTGATTATTCAATTATTGAAGCCGCTGAAAAAAATAATCCGAATCTTAATACAAGCTATGCGCAGAAAACATCAGCATTAACTGTCTGATAGTTTATAGTTGCGATCGTTATTTAAAATCAAACAACGTAGCAGTAAATTCTCCGCGTTCACGCTTCTTTGTTATAGCACTAAAATTTCCTTTATAACGCATGGTTTGCGGAACTAAAAGATTGCCGACATGTGCCATTTCAACCTGCATACTTACATTGAAATCATATAAGCCGGCTTTGTAACTTAAAGAATACGTACGTGCAATTACTTCCATTGTTTTCGCATCAAACCATGTTGTCATTTCATCAACAACAATATCTCCGCGCCTGAAAAATCCAAGGTCTTCTTTTGGTTTAATTGAAAACACGTAAGCATTCTCACCTTTATAAGTATCATAGTTAAGCGTGTAATTATATAATTTATGGGCATGGTCATCATACAAATCAAGCTTGTTACCAATAAACGGAATGCCCGGAATTTTTCTTCCGGGGTTAAAGAACAATATCTTTAATTGTTCTTTGTGTTTTTCCATTCCACTTTTTTCTGATGGATTAAATGTTCTGCCTGCTACAATATTATCTTCTCCGCAAACCCTGCCTTTGGTAAGAAAAATAGACGCATACATTTCGCCTGTCGTATAATTATAATCACCTTTTTTATCAAAAAAATTGCCAGTAGTTTTTTGTTCGATCACTTCAGTAAAACGGCAATCGTTTTCCCTGTGTTGTCGTGTTTTACTGTAATAACTCGCCTGCACGTTATCATTTTTATCCAGCATGCGAATATTATTATAGGCGGAAAATTCCACAATATGCAGGTTGCGAAACGCTTTATAAAAAGTAGTATCGTTTTGAATTCGGCGCAATAAACTTTCATAATCCATGTGATTGCGCACGATAACTTCTTTCAGGGTAAAGGTTCCTTTATCAATTATAATAGTGGTATCTTTTCCTTCAACAATAAATGAATCTTTTTGCTGTGCAAAAATTTTAAGGGGCAGGATTAAAATAAGGGCTGCATAAATTAATTTCATTTGGGGAAAGTCATTTTATAATCCACTTTCACTTTGCCTTTGCTTATGTCTGCAAGTTTGCCCTGCAGTAATTTTTTCTTAAAAGGTTTTAAATAATCAATAAATAATTTTCCTTCAATATGATCGAACTCATGCTGAATAATACGTGCCGTAATGCCATTAAAAGTTTCTGTGTGTGGCTCAAAATTTTCATCAACATATTCAATCGTTACAGACTCAGGACGCGTAATATCTTCCCTTATTTTAGGAATACTTAAACAGCCTTCGTTGTAACTCCACGGCTCACCGTTTAATTCTTTAATTTTTGCATTGATAAAAACTTTTTTAAAGCCAGGCTCGTCAGGATATTTTCCTTTATCCTCTTCTTCCTGGTTTGCAAAAAGCTGTATGCTGTCAACCACAAACAAGCGAATATCTTTATTTACCTGCGGCGCTGCCAAACCCACGCCACTACTGGCATACAGCGTTTCCCACATATCAGCAATAAATTTATCCAGGTTAGGATAATCTGGCGTTATTTCTTTTGCAACCGATCTTAAAACCGGTGTTCCGTATGCAACTATGGGTAAAATCATGCCCTCTAACTCCCTAAAGGGAGGATTTAGTTATTAAAATTTTGCGTGCGAAGATAAATCTTAGGTTGTTAAACAGGAACAAAAAGTCCCTTTAGGGATTTAGGGTTTTTAAATACTCCTGTAACATAATGGCAGCGGCTATTTGATCAACATTTTCTTTTTTTTGACGATCCTTTTTTTTCATACCCATTTCAATCATTGATTGTACCGCCATTTTCGAGGAGTAACGTTCATCTACTTTTTCAATCTTCATTAACGGAAACTCTTTTTTAAATCTTTGTATAAACTGATTTACCAAAGGCGTTGCGTGTGTATCGCTGTCATCTAAATTTTTTGGCTCTCCAATTAAAACCAGGTTAACTTCTTCTTCACTGAAATATTTTTTTAAGAAGCTAATTAAAGATGAAGTTTCAACAGTTGTTAATGCTGTGGCAATAATTTTTAAGGGATCGGTTACAGCAATGCCTGTGCGTTTTTTCCCATAATCTATACAAAGAATACGAGGCATAATTAGCTTGTGGCTGATGATTTATAGTTCACAGAAAAATAATCAATTTAAAAAAAGATCAGTAATTACTAAGATGCCAAACACAATACTTGCAACTCCGTTTGCTGTCATAAATGCGAGGTTTACTTTTTTTAAATCATTTGGCTTTACAATCGAATGTTGATATAATAACATTCCGCAAAAAACACCAATTCCAATCCAGTATATAAAATGAAAACCGCCATAAAATCCCGCAGCAATAACACAAGCTGTACTTAATAAATGCAATAATTCAGAAACATGCAATGCTTTATTTTTTCCAATAGTTGCCGGAATAGAATATAAATGTTGCGATTGATCAAACTCAACATCTTGCAAAGCATAAATAATATCAAAACCACTTACCCAAAATATTACAGCAAACGAAAACAATAAAGGCAAAATATCGAATCGTCCTGTTACCGCAAGATAAGCGCCAATGGGGGCAAGGGATAATCCTAAACCTAAAACCAAATGACATAGAGCAGTAAAACGTTTTGTATAACTATAAAATAAAACAACAAACAGTGCTACAGGTGACAGAAGAAAACAAATTGTATTGATAAAATAAGTTGCAGTTATAAAAAGTATGCAATTGAGTATTACAAATCGTAATGCGCTTTGCGCAGAAATGATTCCTTTTGGAATTTCACGAATTGCAGTACGAGGATTTTTTGCATCGAAAGTTCTATCGAGATAACGGTTAAAAGCCATGGCTGCACTGCGGGCGGTTATCATGCAAATTAGAACTCCAATAAAAGGTAATCCATAAAAAATATAATATGGTACAGCTGTTATAATATGAGATTGCATTCGTACAACGCCTAAAAAAAAACCAATCAAAGCAAAAGGAAGGGCAAATATTGTATGCGAAAATTTTATAAGAGAAAGATAATTCTTTACGGTTGTCATCCTGCAAAAATATGCGGAAGTTTTATAACTCCCCTTTAGGGGTTGGGGGCTTTTTCTTTTTCGAAACGATAAACTTTATCGTCCAACAGCGGATGTCTTCCTTCTAAATAATCATCTGCAAAATGAAATGCAGCCTGATTAAAAAATACTTCTAATATCCATGGCTGAAAATTAAACGTATAAATCATCGGCGATCTATCAATTGCAAAAACAGAGCTTCTTTCAGGACAAAGTTCGCTGAGAAATTCTATTGAATCTGCTGCGAAGGGCAGCACTAAACTTCCATCATTTTCAAAACTAAATATCGAATCTTCGGTTGCTGTTTTTGCCCGGCAATAAACAAACCTATATAGATTAGTATTACTGTCTTCAATTTTAATTGTTGAAAATTTATTTGTTGAAGCAATAAAATTCGTCAATTTAAAATCTTTGCCAGGAGAGGGTTTGCTGTTTAAAATAATACTGTCTTTATTCATCGACCATTTTCCTGAACCGTATCTGTCGAGTGCACCATATGAAAAGAAAAATTCAAAAGTGGAGTCGGCGTTCAATTTAAAACCTGATGCAGTTTCCATAACACCTTGCAAATAATATTCTCCGGCTATATTTTTTTGTGCGTTTAGGTTTAATATTAAACATGTAAAAATAAAAAACAAAGCAGTTTTCATATGTTCGGTTTAGTAGCAATGTAGTTAGTTATTTATTAATCTCCACAACACAATTCCTGCAGCAACACTAACATTTAAGGAATGCTTCATACCATGCTGCGGAATTTCTATACAGCCGTCACAAATTTGCATTACTGAGTCTTGAACGCCTGTTACTTCATTACCAAAAATCACTGCTATATTTTTATTGTGTTGAGGCTGAAATTTATCAAGTGATATACTTTGCTCAGCTTGTTCAATTGCATAAACAGCATATTTATTTTCTTTAAGCTGATGAATAGCATCGACAATGTTTTCAAACTGCATCCAGTCAACCGTTTCAACAGCGCCCAATGCGGTTTTGTGAACCGAACGATGTGTAGGCGGCGGCGTATATCCGCAAGTAAAAATGGCTTCAATTAAAAATGCATCCGCTGTTCTAAAAATGCTGCCCACATTATAAGCGCTGCGAATGTTATCAAGCAAAACAATAATCTTATTTTTTTCTGCCTGTTTAAATTCTTCAACCGTTTTGCGGTTTAATTCATCCATACTTAATTTTCGCATATATTTTTTCACGCAAAGAATATGAGTAAGCAAAGAAGAAAAGAATATTTTAGAAATAGAACCAACTTATAATCTTTGCAAACTTTGCGCTTTGCGTGATGACCGCAAAAATAAAACTGCCCCGCATTATAGCGAGGCAGTTACCTAATCTAAGCAAAATTCTATTGTACAACAACCCTGTAAGATTCTTTCAAATTATCCATTGAAAAAATTATTGTATAAACGCCTGCAGGTACATCTCCAACGTGAAAATGACCATTGTTTAATCCTACAACTGCAGACATATTATCTTCCTTAACTAATTTACCCGAAGAATTAAATAACTGCACATGCATTGAACCTTCTTTTTCAGCATTAAACTGCAACATTAAATGTCCTGGTCTGCTTATTGGATTTGGACTTAAGCTTACAATAAGTTTCGGTTTGCTATTTATATTGTCAAACATTTTAATGTTTGATGAAGATTTTTTACCGTCTTTATCAACAACACTTAAATAATAATATACAAAATGTGCATAAGAAGGTACAGCATCATCAGTGAAAGAATAATTATGAATGGAAGAAGAGTTGCCTGCTGCACTAACACTTGAAATTTTTGTAAAATTTTTATCATCAGTGCTGCGCATTATTTCAAAATGATCAGTGTTTTGTTCTGTTGCGGTTGACCATGCAACTAAGGCGCCATTTGTTTTGGCAGGTGAAATACCAAAGCTGCTTAATACAACAGGAAGAGCACCTGTAACAGTAATAGTTCCTTGCATTTGTGTAGGATGAACGGTGCATTCGTAACTATAGCTTCCTGCAACTGATAACGTATATGTAAAAGAGGCACCAGTGGTTTGAAGCGGAGCATCCCATGTAGTTGCGCCGGTTGGAACAGAAGTTGATGTTGTTGTATGAAAACCATTATCCCAAACCCATTTAATTTTATCTCCAACCACTGCATTAACTGTGGCCGGATTAAACTGAAAATTGGAAACATGTACGGTAAAAGTTGTTTGTGCGAAGGATGATTTTAAGATGAGCAGTGTTGCAATAAGTGTGTATATTTTTTTCATAAGAAAATTTTGACTGACTAAAATTAATTCAATTATTGTTTAAGCCATAAAAACTCAACCGAATGGGAAAAAATTAACGCTGAACAGGTTTATTTTAATTTCATATCGGTTATTACATCTTTTATCTTTTGCTTCAATGCCTGTAATGTTTCATCAAACTCTTTTTTGCTTTTAAGGGTTGTGTGCACACTGAAATAAAATTTAATTTTTGGTTCTGTGCCGCTTGGTCTTGCAGAAATTTTTGTTCCGTCTTCTAACTTAAACTGCAATACGTTACTTTTTGGTAATTCAATTTTCCATGTTTCACCGCTCTTTAAATTTTTGCCTTGTTGTGTTTGATAATCGAGTATTTCCAAAACAGGAGAACTGTTAACATGTGTTGGCGGATTATCGCGGTAAGCCTGCATCATCTCAGCAATTTCTTCCTGACCACGCATTCCTTTTTTTGTTAAGCTGATGAGTTCTTCATAAAAAAATCCATATTCAATATATAAATCAATCAGCTTATCATACAATGTTCTTCCTTCATTCTTTTCATACGCTGCCATTTCGCACAAAAACGCAACGGCAGAAACAGCATCTTTATCACGCAGTTTATCACCAACCATTAAACCAAAACTTTCTTCACCGCCTATAATATAATTTTCTTTTCCTTCTTTTTCTTTAATCAGTTCTGCAATCCATTTAAAACCGGTAAGCACATTATAACAAGCCACATTATTTTTTTCTGCGATGGCATCAATCATATCTGTGGTAACAATTGTTTTAATTACCATATCATTGGGCTGCGCAATGCCTTTTGCTTTTCTTGCTTCAAGCATATAAGAAATAGCAAGCACCGCAGTTTGATTGCCATTCATTAAAACCCATTTATCATTATGATTTTTTATACCGATACCAACGCGGTCTGCATCCGGATCTGTACCCAACAGAATATCTGCATTTAATTGGTTTGCTTTTGTTAAGCCAATGCTCATTGCTTCGCTTTCTTCGGGGTTAGGATAAACAACGGTTGGAAAATTTCCGTCTGGTGTTGCCTGCTCTTCAACAATTGTTACATTATCAAATCCGAATTCTGAAAGCACTTTTGGAACAAGTGTAATTCCGGTTCCGTGAATAGGCGTATAAACAATTTTTAAATCGTGTTGTTTTTTAATTACCTCCGGATAAACGCTCAAACTTTTCACCATTTTTATATAAGCGTCATCCATGTCTTTGCCAATAATTGTTATGTTTGATTCGCCGCCGGCGAACTTAACATCATCAATGCTTTTAATCGCTTCAACTTCTGTAATAACATTTTTATCATGGGGAGGAACTAGCTGCCCGCCATCGTTCCAATAAGCTTTATAACCGTTATATTCTTTGGGATTATGCGAAGCTGTATTAATAACACCGCCGTTTAATTTTAAATATCTTATTGTAAAGCTTAATTCCGGTGTGGGACGCAATGCTTCAAATAAAAAAACTTTAATGCCATTTGCTGCAAAAACGTTTGCCGTTGTTTCTGCAAAAAAACGGCTGTTATTTCTGCTGTCATGTGCAATGGCAATTTTTATTTCGGCATCACCATAGGTTTTTTTAAGATAATTTGCAAAACCTTGTGTTGCCATTCCTACTGTATATTTATTTACGCGGTTGGTGCCAACGCCCATTAAACCTCGCAAGCCCCCCGTACCAAATTCAAGATTTTTATAAAACGCATCTGTAAGCTCTGTTTCGTTGTTGCTATCCTGAAGTTTTCTAATTTCATTTTTTGTTTCTTCATCGTAATTACCTATTAACCAGGTATCAATTTTTTGTTTTACGGCTGCATTCATAAATATTATTTTGGGTGGATGCAAAATAAACAAACTAATAATTTAATAGAAAGTTATTTAGAACGAATTGACGATTGACCGTTTGAACAAAAGTTAATAAATTTTCGGGTTACAATGAGGCATTAAATATTGCATTTAGATTGCCACTTATATTATGGTTTTGATATTTCATAAGATGATTGTTATATCAAAAGAATAATATTGAAAAAGGAAGAAACAAAAACGATTATTATAAAACCTTGCTATTTACAGCACAATCAAAAAAGAATTCTTAAACTCTTCTCTATTCCGTTGCATTCTATTATCTTTGCCGCCCCAAAAGTTCTTTTGAATTATAAACTTGGGAGTCGATTCCGAATAAATCGGGAAAGACGTTTGAACCAATAAAATTTAAAAAATGGCTAAAGAAATCTCCGGCTTTGTAAAGCTGCAGGTAAAAGGTGGTCAGGCGAATCCTGCACCCCCGGTTGGTCCTGCACTCGGTTCTAAGGGCGTGAACATCATGGAATTTTGCAAACAGTTCAATGCCCGCACACAGGATAAAATGGGAAAAGTGCTTCCCGTTCTCATTACGGTTTATAACGACAAGTCTTTCGATTTTGTCATAAAAACTCCACCCGCTTCTGTACAACTTTTAGAAGCTGCCAAAATTCAGAAAGGTTCCAAAGAAAGCAACCGCAACAAGGTTGGTAAAGTAACATGGGCACAAATTGAAGTTATCGCAAAAGATAAAATGCCCGACCTGAATTGCTTTACTGTTGAGAGTGCAATGAAAATGGTTGCCGGCACTGCCCGCAGCTTAGGTTTAAATGTTGAAGGCACAGCACCCTGGAACAATTAATCACAACTAAACTTATTACAATGGCAAAGCTTTCAAAAAAGAGAAAATTAGCAGAAGCTAAAATTGATAAAAGCAAACAATATAATTTAAAAGATGCATCAACGCTGGTAAAGGAAATTAACACAGCAAAATTTGATGCTTCGGTTGACCTGCATATTCGTTTAGGTGTTGACCCTAAAAAAGCAGATCAGCAGGT
>JAICKT010000333.1 GCA_025927795.1 Parafilimonas sp.
AGTTTTGGCATTGATTATAATCCTTCTGTTTCGCTTGATTTATTTACCGATAATCATTCAGGCAAAGAAAATACGTTTGCATTTGATATGCCGGTTACAAAATCAATTACAAGTATTCTCGATTTTAATGTTGCTTTAACCGGAAGTGTGAGCAGTTACCGGGCGCCGGGCTTAAGCATTGACAATACAATTTATTATGTAACACCATCTTTAGCTTTTAAAACACCAAACATAAAATTAATTGGCGGCTTTACACCATCGTGGGATAACAGCACATTTAACCTGTTGCCCAACTTTACAGTAGATGCAAAAATCAATGAAGAAAAATTTATTTTACAAGGTGGATGGATTGGCTATTATAACAAAACAACGTATGAATCGCTTGCTAATTTTAATCCATGGATTCAGCAACCAACTGTTTTAAATAATGCTTTGGTTAAAGAACAATATGCCGGGTTTAAAGGCAGTGCCGGTGATCATGTTACATACAATGCAAGAATTTCTTTTTTAAAAATTAACAGTCAGCCTTTGTTTGTAAATGATACAATAACCGGCAGATCTTTCCAGGTTGTGTATGAACCTTCTTTAAATGATATTCGTATTCATGGTGAACTTGGTTATACAGCGGGCGAACAATTTTCTTTATTAGCTGGCGCAAGTTTTAATCAGTACAGCAGTTTAAGTGCGAATGAAAAAGCTTATGGTTTGTTACCGATTGAAATAAATGGCTCACTACGCTACCAGGCTATAAAAGATTTAATATTAAAAGCAGACGTATTTTTTTGGGATGGCACGCGTTATCGTACAAAAACTTTACAAGCCGGGAAACTTGATCCTGCTTTTGATTTAAATGCCGGCGCAGAATTTTCTTTTTTGCCTCAATGGAAAGCATGGCTGCAGTTTAATAATATTTTCAATAATAAATATGAAAGATGGAAGCAATATCCTGTACTTGGATTTAATATGCTGATTGGAGTTGTATATTCGTTTGGGGAAATAAAAATGAAATAAATCACAAAAATTTTCGAGCTACTTATATGAACACAATGAAAATTATTATGATGAATCCGACAGATGGGGACAGGCCTCTGGCAATTAAAAACATTAATAAACAGATGAAATGATGTATAAGGCTGTCAGAAAATTTTTAGCACTTAATCATCATCTTGCATTGCCAGGCATTGGAAATTTTAGCGTTGAAATAGTTCCTGCACAAATTGATATTGCCAACAGAACTATTTTGCCATCATCAACACAAATAAAATTTAGTAATGAAAGATTTCCAGCTGAGAAATTATTTTATAATTTTCTTGCACGTGAATTGAATATAGATGAAACACAGGCTGTATGCAGGTTTACAGATTTTACAACACAACTGCAATCAGATTTACAGGAAAATAAACCGGTTGTTTTAAAAGGTATCGGCGAATTAAAAAAACAAACATCCAACGTTATAAATTTTCAATCTGAAAAACTGCCTCAATATTATCCTGCACTTACCGCAGAAAGAGTTATCCGTAAAAATGCTATACACACCATTAAAGTAGGGGAGCAGGAAAAAACTTCTGATGAAATGCAAACTGCCTTAAACATTCAGAAAGAAATTGTTCATGAAGAAAGATGGTGGATACCTGCCGTAATACTTGCATTAATTGGCATTTTAGGTATTGCTTATTATTATTTTATTTTACATCAAGGGTAATATGCAGCGTTTAGTTAAGTACGTTAACAATATCAACTAAAACTACGCTTACAACTTTAATAACTTACCTTCGCTTTTTAGTTTGAGTTATTACAATAAGTAATTGAAACGAATTTTTGCTACAGTAAACCTGCACACAACTTCTCTTTTTTTACTTTGTTCTTTCCTCAAATAATTTTTTAAATTATTAATACAAAACAAATGAACATTTATGTTTCAAATCTTAGTTTCCAGGTGGGAGATGAAGATTTAAAAGGTTTTTTTGCAGCTCATGGAGAAGTAACTTCAGCAAAAGTAATTACAGACAGAGAAACCAACAGAAGCAGGGGCTTTGGCTTTGTTGAAATGTCAAACGACACTGAAGCAGAAACTGCAATAAAAAATTTAAACGGCTCTGTTGTTGATGGAAGATCTATCAGCGTTAATGTTGCCCGTCCTAAAGAAAAATCAGGTTTTAAGAAGAATAATAACTTCTGGAAATAACTTATTAAAAGAGAGTATTTGAACTCTCTTTTTAATTTGGGCTATAATGCAATTAATAAAACTTACTTTCACGCAATTTCGTACTGTTAGAAAACAAAATTATGTTAGAAGAATCGCTGGATATTAGGCCCGGTAACCAGGTGTTATTTAATTCATCAAATACAAGGGTTACAGTTTTAAAAGTTGAAGATCATATGTTGTTGTTAGAAACTTTTCCAGAGAACACATATTGTTCAGATACTGAAATATCCGGTATTCCGCTTACAACTTCTTTACTCAGGGAGTTATCTTTTTCAAATGATGAAGAAAGCACCACATGGTTTGGGCAAGGAATAAACATTCATGTAAAGCCAGATGGGTTTTATTACGGGCTAAGAATTTTCCGCAAAAGAGCTAAAATGCAATACCTGCATGAGTTGCAGAATTATCTGGCTGATTTTTATTTTCATTTTAAAGATGAAAACCGCAAGCTTAATATTTTGCAGACCTGATATTTTTTTATATATTTAATAACAACAAAAAAACTTTTTATAACGTAAAAATAAATATGGCTAAATCAAAAGAAACTTTCGGAAAAAAAGAAAAAGAAAAGCAACGATTAAAACACAGGCAGGATAAGCAGCAGAAAATGGAAGAGCGAAAAGCGAATGCTAAGAAAGGAAAATCGCTTGATGAGATGATGGCTTATATTGATGAAAATGGAAATCTTTCATCAATGCCGCCCGACCCTAAGAAAAGGAAAGTGTTTAAACAGGAAGATATGAATACAGGTGTTCCTGTTCATGAAGAAGAAGACCCTATAAGAAACGGAATTGTAACTTTTTTTAATGATGCAAAAGGCTATGGATTTATTAAAGATATAAAGACGCAGGAAAGTATTTTCGTTCATGCTAACCAACTCTCAGAACTTATCAAAGAAAATGATAAAGTAAATTTTATGGTGGAACGCGGACCCAAAGGCTTAAGTGCTTTAAATGTAAAAAAAAGCAGTTAGTATAGATACATGCAGCGCCTGCCGCCGGAGATTTTATATCGCAGTTATACATTAATTATAAATTATTGATAAAGAAATTATTTATTAAAATTTAAGAGCGGTAAACACCTACATTTGCAAAAATTTTTTTTATGACGAACGAACAGATTGAAAAATTTCTATCATCAGATATAAAATCCAACTCTGTAATCCGCATTAGTTTTAAAACCCGCAATTCTATTCTCGGTATTTTTATTGACACCCCGGATTTCAATGAACTTAAATCAAAGAACTTTTGGCGCATAGTTTCTGAAGCAAACATTGAGCAATGGAAAAAATCGCGTGATTTTAATTTGTGCCGCATGTTTAATGGCGCAGAGTTTACTAAGCTGAGTGTTGCTTAAGTTTTTAATTAATACAAGCTTACAGTTTCTGTACAAAACTTTCTATTGTATTAATAAGCATGTAATTTTTGTGTGATTAAAGCGGTTAAAATATAATTGTTTCGGAACAATTTTATAAGCGCATATTTTAAATACAAATCATGCTTGTTGCGATACAAAATCGTAATAAACAAACGCTTATCTTGTGTAAATGAGTACAGACAAAATTGTGCACTTTGTTTATTTTGAAACAGTGCTTGATCCAGAACAATTTATTGGCAAGTGGGAACACTTTCTCAGATCAGAGAACAGTGGTATGAATGTTACTTTACAACAGTCGAAAAAAGATAACCTGTATAAATACATTGCAGAACACCGTTGTACTTCAGAAGAATTTGAGTTTATATTTACAAAGGCTGCAAAAACCACACGCTCAAAAGAAGTTGAGATAAAAACAAAACATTTAGGCGGTTATTTAATTTTGCAGGAAGAACACAGTAATGATACAAAAGCCTATGAAAGTAAATTGTTTGTCTTCCTTAATTATTCCAATAAAGATTTTAGTGCATATAAACAGATGCCATTTCCTATAAAATTAAATATTTACGAAGCCTATTACGAAAACTGTACTTACGCTTATATACTCGAGTATTTTGTTATGGATAAAAACGTTGAACAACTGCGTGATCAATTACAACAATACAATGCAGTGATGGGTGACGTTTACAAAGAATGCAATATAAAAGCTGTATGAGTTATTCAATTCTTGTGTAATTAATACACAAGAATTATTAGGTAAAAATTTATTAAAAGATTAATACAGTTTATTACAGTGAAACTTATCTTTACAGTCCTGCCCAAAGAAGCTCAATACACCCGTTTTATTTAGTATTTTATTAAAACATTTATTATGAGTGTTACATTAAAGTTGTCAGATAATGGCAGCCCTAAAAGAGTTTATTTAATCTACGATTTTAAACAGGTGAGTGATTCAATTTTACTTATAATGTATATTGATGAACTTAAACGCTGGGAAAAATTTTTTATAAATTACGAAGATGGTGAATGGAAAACAGATACTCTCGCCTCTTATATGGATAATAATGCGCTTCAACATATGCGCGATAAACTGAAGTTTATATTCTCTGAAAAAGAATATATACAAAAGCAGGAAGATATAGATTTTGATCAAACCATGCAGGAAGATGCAGAGTTTATGCTTGGTGTATGCAACTGATTTTTCTGCTGATTCTGCGCTGCTATTTTGGTGATCGCCATGGCGATATTGATGGAAGAATTATTGAGCAGTTCAGCAATTTTTTAGGCGCTTTGAATGATTAATGTAGAGTTATTGTCTCAGCTTTTACCTCGCATTAGCACCTTTTAAAAATTTATTTCTAATACATTTCAACTTAAAACTTGGTACAACAATAGCAGCTTTTAATTTAACACAAGTTGTTATGATTAAGCCAGCACCCGTTATTATTGTGGATGATGATTCGGATGAACATGATCTGATGAAAGAAGTTTGGAAAGAATTAAAAATACCTTATCCTCTTATTTCTTTTTTTAC
>JAICKT010000051.1 GCA_025927795.1 Parafilimonas sp.
AAAAATGCATGGCGAAGATTTGCCTGCAAGTATTCGTCAAGGTCAACGTTTAACGGGCATGACAGCAGACCAGAAAAAATTTCCTTTAGCAGGAACCGTTTTTCAATTCAATCAATACGGACAATCACGCGCATACATCAGCGAACTGTTGCCTTATACTGCCGGTGTAGTTGATGATCTCTGCATCATAAAAAGTTTGTACACAGAAGCCATCAATCATGATCCTGCATTAACTTTTTTTCAAACAGGTGCACAAATAGGTAATCGCCCAAGCATGGGTTCCTGGTTAAGTTATGGTCTTGGCAGCGAGAACAAAAACCTTCCTGCATTTTGTGTTTTGTTATCAAAAGGAAAAGGAAATGGTCAGGGTGTTTATTCAAAATTATGGTCGAACGGATTTTTAGATTCTATTTACCAGGGTGTGCAATTCAGCAGTGGTGAGAATCCTGTTTTGTATCTGAACAATCCTGATGGAATGGATAAAGCAGACCGAAGAAGAATGCTGGATAAGCTTGCTGAATTAAATGAAGACTCATATAAAGAATTTGGCGACCCGGAAATCAAAACAAAAATTCAGCAGTATGAAATGGCATATCGCATGCAAACAGCGGTGCCTGAAATTACTGACATGAGCAAAGAACCTGAAAGTATTATTAAATTATATGGACCTGATTGTTTAGTGCCCGGAACTTTTGCAGCGAATTGTTTGCTTGCAAGAAAATTAAGTGAAAATGGAGTGCGCTTTGTGCAGTTGTATCACCAGGGTTGGGATGGGCATAATAATTTGCCAGCAGAAATAAAAGGTCAGTGTAAAGATGTTGACCAGGCGAGTGCAGCGTTAATTACAGATTTGAAACAAAGAGGACTGCTTGATGAAACACTTATCATTTGGGGTGGCGAATTTGGAAGAACAAACTATTGCCAGGGATTATTAACGAAAGACAATTATGGTCGCGATCATCACCCGCGCTGTTTTACCATTTGGATGGCGGGTGGTGGTGTTAAGCCATGCGTGTATGGTGAAACAGATGACTTTGGTTATAACATCACGCAGAATCCTGTGCATGTGCACGACTTTCATGCAACCGTTTTAGCGTTGATGGGCATTGATCACGAAAAACTAACATATAAATTTTTAGGAAGAAGATATCGCTTAACAGATGTTGCAGGAACAGTGGTGAAAGATGTTATGGCTTAACGTCATTGCGAACGCAGTGAAGCAATCTGTGGGTTTGAAATTGGAGTTGGTGAAAGGTGTGTGAAGGGGTATTATTTTAAAACGTTGAAATTTTTTCAAACAGTTCTTTTTGTAACAATCAGATTGCTTCGTTCCTCGCAATGACGAATGCTGCAATTGACGCATAAAATATCACCGCCAAAAAAATAAAAGACGAAATTTTGAATATAATATTTGAAGTTATATGAACAGAAGAAAATTTTTAGAAACCACATCAATAGCTGCGGGCAGCATGTTAATCATGAACGGTCTGTATGCAAAAAATAAAGAGAAAGTATATGGCTATAATAACATGCTTTATACATTGGATACGCATTGGAGCAAAGCGGATGCATCAAAGTATCCTGTGAATGATTGCCACGAAATGGTGCAGGACAAACATGGCAGAGTTATTTTATTAACCAACGAAACAAAAAATAACATTCTTATTTATAACACCAAAGGAAAACTGCTTAATACATGGGGACACGATTTTCCCGGCGGTCATGGACTTACGTTGCATAATGAAAACGGAACTGAATTTTTATACATCACAGACATAGTAAAACATCAAGTTTACAAAGCAACAATGGATGGAAAAATTTTGCTGACGATTGATACTCCATTGGATGCAAATGGTATTTATAAAAAACAGGAAGAATTTGTACCGACAGAAACAACCATTGATGAAAACGGCGATATATTTATTGCAGATGGATACGGCGCACAATATATTATGCAGTATGATCAGCAAGGCAAATTGAAAAATTATTTTGGTGGTCGCGGTGATGGCGATGAGCATTTTGATAACGCACATGGTATTCTTCTCGACAAAAGAAATATTGAAACAACATTACTTATTACTGATAGAACACGCAATTGTTTTAAGCGATTTACAAAGGATGGAAAATTATTGGAAGTAATAAAACTGCCCGGTGCGTGTGTGTGCAGACCTGTGATTCATGGCGACCATTTATATGCTGCCGTGTTGCGTTCGCCGGATATTAATGCAGTAGGAACTGGCTTTGTAACCATCATGGATAAAGGCAATAAAGTGATAAGCAATATTGGCGGCAGCGAACCTGTTTACACGAATAATGTTTTGCAACCCATGCATCAAACAGACAAAATATTTGTGCATCCGCATGATGTGTGTGTTGATACAGATGAAAATTTATATGTGGCGCAATGGGATTCCGGTAAAGTTTATCCATACAAATTAAAAAGAGTGTAAAGCCCCCATCCCCTAAAGGGGAGTAATAGGGTTATAAAACTGATTCAACATTTTTTATAAGTAAAATATTAAAGCAAATTAATTCCCCTTTAGGGGAAAGGGGCTTATGAAGAATATCATTGCAACTGCGCTCATACCTTTCAATATATTATTATTACTTTTTTTGATTTTCAGCAATCAACTTGTTATTCCAACGTGGTTGCAGGTATTGGGCAGAATGCATCCCGTGATATTGCATTTTCCAATTGTATTAGTGCTTATATATTTTGTAGCTGTATTGGTTGTTCCAAAAAAAATTATCTCAGAAAAATGGTATGTTGAACTTACAGAATGGATATTACTTTCTGCTGCGCTTACTGCAGTACTTACTGCATTGATGGGAATGTTTTTATCAAGAGAAGGTGGTTATGATGCTGATAGCATCACTGCACATAAGTATTTAGGGTCAATCATTTCATTTCTTCTTTTTATCATTTATTTCAGTCGCAATTTTTTAAAGCAGCAACAAGTATTATTTAAAATATCAACCGCATGTTCCGCAGTCATTGTTGTTTGGGCAGGACATCTTGGTGGTGATATTACACACGGAGAAAATTTTGTGCTGGCACCTGTTACGCCTTCACATATAAAACCACAGGTAGGTTTTAATGATGCATTTATTTATGCTGATCTTGTTGAGCCAATACTCCAAACAAAATGTATGGGTTGCCATAACAGCAGCAAAGCAAAAGGGGAGTTGGTGATGGATACGAAAGAGCTGCTAATGAAAGGTGGTAAGAATGGTAAGCTGTGGGATACAACAAAAACAGATCTTGGTTTATTGATGCGCCGCATTCATTTGCCACTTGAAGAAAAAGAACACATGCCTCCTGATGGCAAGCCGCAATTAACAGATGAAGAGTCTGCTATTTTATATGAATGGATAAGAGAAGGTTCTGTGTTTGATAAGCAGGTAATTGATTTGCCGGTAACAGATACGCTGCGCATACTTGCATCAAAAGTTTTAAAGCAATCATCTGACGAATTATATGATTTTGCTGCGGCTGATGAAAAACAAATCAATAAACTCAGTAATAACAACAGGGTAATTACACCTTTGGCGATGCAGTCACCGGCACTTGTTGTAAATTTTTATAACAAGCCGTTTTACAACAGTAAACAATTAGAAGAATTACAACCATTAGCTACGCAAATTGTTGAACTCAATCTTGAGAACATGCCTGTTTCAGATGGTGATATGAAAACGATTGCACAGTTCAAAAACCTGCGCAGGCTTAATCTTAATTTTACTGCAATAACTGGCAGTACATTAGATCAATTAAAAGATCTTTTGTTCTTAAAAAGTCTGTCATTATCCGCAACACCGGTTAAGCCATCACAATTAACAGCACTTACATCATTACCTAAATTAAGAGCCATTTATTTATGGAACACAAATGTTGATAGGAAGGATATTTCATCTCTTGAAGAAAAAAATAAAAACATTATTTATCAAACAGGGTTTAAAGGCGACAGCACAATCTTAAAACTTACACCACCCATTCTTGAAAATGACAATTTTGTTTTAACAAGCTCAACACCACTCAAACTAAAACATTATATAAAGGGAACGGTGATAAGATATACATTGGATGATAAAGATCCTGATAGTTTATCATCACCAATCTATGATACAAGTATTAAGATTAATGCAGACCTTACCTTAAAAGCAAAAGCATTTAAACCAGGCTGGATAAGCAGTGATATTAGTGAACAACATTTTTTCAAAGGCAATTATCATGTTGACAGTGCGATACTGCTTTCAAAAGTAGATGATAAATATAAAGCCAATGGTGTTAAAACAATTATTGACGGTGAAAAAAGCGATATGAATTTTGCCAGCGGAAAATGGATTGCCTGTAAAGAAAATCCAATGGAAGTAATGTTGCTGTTTAACAAACCCGTTGAAGCGAGTAGTATAACATTAAGCATGCTGCAGCAAATCGGCGCCTATATTTTTCCGCCAGCACAGGTTGAAGTTTGGGGCGGCAATAATAAAAACAATTTAAGATTATTGAACACACTAAAACCTGAACAACCTACAAAAGAATCAACCGATGGAAATCTTGCTGTTAAATGCAGTTTTAATAAGACATCGGTATCATGTATTAAGCTGCTTGTAACACCTGTAAAAAGTTTGCCTGCATGGCATGCGGGTAAAGGACAAAAAGCATGGATCTTCGTTGATGAAGTTTTTGTGAATTAAAGGAAGGTTTACTGTGGTTCTTTTGTATTTATATAGAAATACTACTACATTATACTAATTACAAATTCATTCGCATTGTTACACCATACGTTTTTGGATCACCTAAATGCACAGCGCCAAAATCATACGCATAAGCAATATATTTTTTGCCGGTTATATTCTGCATCCAGAAAAATAAGTCAATATGCTTTATTGAAATCCCAACACGTGTGTTAAACAAACTATATGCAGATTGTTTGATTGTATTGGCAAGATCAAAATAAGTATTACCAATATAACTCCATTCACCACGCACAACAAAACTGAGTTGGTGTTTTTTATTTATCGTGTATGCATATTGTGCGGCAAGCATTGATGTAACATCCGGTGTAAAAATTTGTTTCTTTCCATTTAAATCAACTGCTTCACCATTCTGAGAAATTTTTAATGATTTATACTTCGCATCTGTATAGCCAAAATTATAATTGAGCTGTAAACCTTTTGCGGGCGTTGCTGCCAATTCAAGCTCTGCACCTTTGCTGTTTAATTTGCCTGTATTTTTTGTTACTGTAATGGCATCAGGTAAGATTAATGTGGGCACCTGCGCATCGGTTACATGCGTGTAAAATGCAGTAATGTTTAATTGCAATTTGTCGTGAAGAAAACTGTTCTTTATTCCCGCTTCAATATTATTGCTGTATTCAGGTTTGTAAGGATACAAAGGCGGTTGTGAAGGGTCGGAAGATAGTTGTGTAAGACCACCTGTTCTGAAACCGCGACTATATGTTACATACAAATTTGTGTTTGATGATGCAGCATAACTTAAACCAAGCTTTGGTGAAATTGCATTAAAATTAATTTTGGCAGAAGTATCAGGTAATGTAACAAAAGGTGCTTCGCCATCTTTTGCATACTCGCCTTCCACATCTAATTTCCTGTTTTCATAATCATAACGCAAGCCACCAATCAGGTCAAGTTTTTTGGTAATTGAATAAGTGAGCTGACCATAAACAGCAAGTCCGTTATTTTTTCCTGTGCTTATATTAATGGTAGAAAAATTTGTATCAGGTACACCAAATATTCCGGCATCTGTTCCATAATGCGTTGCCTGTTTGTTGGGTATGTCTTGATGAAAAAAATAAACACCTGCCGTCCACTTAAATGCAGATGCAGTATTTGCCGGAGAAGTAAAACGAAACTCCTGTGTAAGCACTTTTACATTATTCCATTTATTGCCATAATTATTAACGATAGTAATTGCATCCAATGGAGAAAAATCTCCATCAAGCGGTGCATTATAATAGCGATGATTGTTTTGCCATGCCGTTAATGAAGAAAAATTAAAACCTGTGCCGGCATGATTAACAGATAAAGATGCATTGAATGTGTTATCAATCATTTTTGCAACAGCATTCTGCTGAATTTTATACGGCGATGAAAATGCATCTTCAACCGTTCCTGATAACGGAAAAGTTCCGTCATTGCGATTCTCCTGGTGCTTTACGTTGAATGTGATTTGCCAGTTAGCCGCAGGCAGATATTTTAAATAATAATTGCCCGTAAACGTATGCAGTTTATCATAAGACTTATCGTATAAAGTATTTGTATAAAAACCATCACGTGCATTATAAACACCTGCAACGCCAAAAAACAATTTATCTTTTATCAATGGTGTGCGAAAACCAAGCAGGTAACGCTGCTGATTGTGATTGCCAATGTTTACTTCTGCAAAAGCATTGGTAGAATTTGTTGGTTGTTTGGTGATAATATTTATCACACCACCCATTGCATTTCTTCCATACAACGTGCCTTGTGGCCCGCGCAACACTTCAATTCTTTCCACATCAAATAAAGTAGCAATGTAAGTATCTAATGAAAACTGGTTTACACCATCAATATAAGTTGCAACCGCAGGTTCGTATGATGTTGTTGTAATGCCGCGGATAGAAGTTACATTTCTTTCATCGCCTGAATTATTCGAATACATGTTTGGAACAATCGCAGTTAATTGTTTGCTGTTCCATAAACGAAACTCGTTTACCTGTTTCGCAGACAATGCAGTAATCGTCGCCGGAATTTTTTGTATTGACTCTTCTTTCTTTTCTGCTGTAACAACTACATCATCTAATTGTGCGGTTGCGTCTGCAAGTTGCGCATCAATATTATTTACTGATGATTTTATTTCAACCACTTTGTTTTGTAATGCATATCCTACTGATGAAAAAGATATGATATATCTGCCTACATGAACATGATTTATATTATAATTTCCATCTGCATTTGTAAGCACCGATATATTGGTATTTAATAAATGAACAGTAACCGCTTTTAAAGCATTCGATTTTTCATCGGTTACCTTTCCTGAAATAGATGCAGTGTTTTGAGCAAAAAGATGTGCAGCAGATAATAAAACGGATAATAAGAAGGCTATTTTTTTCATGTCGGTCATCATTGGTATTTAAAGCCGCAATGTTACGTGAAAAAAGAAGATTGCTGTTTTACTCCAATAACATACCAGTATAATTATGAGATTCCCGCTTTCGCGGGAATGACGGTGGGAGGTTTATTTTTTTCTTGCTCTATAATAAAATAACAATAAACTCAGCCTCTTGCCCGTCATGCATATTTTGCTGTCATTATATTTATAAGTATTTAAATATTTTCCCGACATAATGTTATTGGCTTTAAATTTTAATAAGATGCATATTCATCAGTTCAATTGCGCAACAGATTTTGTTCTATACAAAAAATTTTTTTCAAATCATTTGAATATGGCATTTTGCAATTACATTTAATCGCTTCAATTCACTATAAAATATCACAACTCCAAATGAAAAAGTTTTTTGCTTTAGCCATTCCCATTCTTATTTGCATCTTTTATTTTTCATGCAGCAACAAGCGCAGCGGTAAACCGAAAGTGCTTGTGTTTAGTTTAACTAAAGGCTTTCATCACGAATCTATTCCTGATGGTATTGCCGCTATTAAAAAACTTGGACAGGAAAATAATTTTGATGTTGACACTACAACAAACCCTGAAATGTTTAGCGACAGCACATTAAAAAATTATTCAGCCGTTATCTTTTTATCTACAACCGGCGATGTGCTGAATTACAGGCAGGAAGCGGCTTTTGAGCGATACATACAAGCTGGTGGTGGTTTTGTCGGCGTTCATTCAGCAACAGATACAGAATACGACTGGGGCTGGTATGGAAGATTGGTTGGCGGTTATTTCAATGGTCATCCTTCACCTCAGCAAGCGAAGTTTATTATAAAGGATAGAAATCATCCTTCAACAAAATTTTTTACAGATACTGTCTGGCAACGAACAGATGAATTGTACAACTTCAAAAAATTAAATCCCGATATACATGTCCTTATCACGATTGATGAAAGTTCTTACCAGGGAGGAACGAACGGTACGTTTCATCCTATGGCGTGGTATCATGATTATGATGGTGGTCGTGCATTTTACACAGAGTTAGGTCATACAAAAGAATCTTATACAGAACCCAATTATTTAAAACATTTGCTTGGCGGAATTCAATATGCTATCGGTGATAACCTTGACCTGGATTATGCAAAAGCAAAAACACAAATGCCGCCAGACCAGGACCGCTTTGTAAAAACACAGCTTGTACAGGGAGAATTTTTCGAGCCAACAGAAATGACGGTTCTTCCAAATCTTGATATTTTGATTGCACAGCGCCGCGGAGAATTATTGTTGTATAAAAAGGATACAAAACAGGTAAAGCAAGTTGGCTACTTAAATGTTTACTGGCATACCCATACGCCAGGTGTAAATGCGGAAGAAGGTTTTATGGGATTACAAAAAGATCCGCACTTTGATAAAAATCACTGGGTATATTGCTATTACAGCCCGGTAGACAGTTCAGTAAATCGCTTATCAAGATTCACTTTTACAAATGATACACTTGATATGTCTTCAGAAAAAACAATTCTTGAAGTACATGCACAGCGTGAAATATGTTGCCACACAGGTGGCTCCATTGCATTTGGCGGCGATGGTTTGTTGTATCTCTCAACGGGTGATAACTCCACTCCTTTTGATGAACCAGGTGTTAAGTATGTGAGCAATGGTTTTGCGCCTTTGAATGATATTCCCGGCCATCAACAATATGATGCGAGAAGATCTGCAGGTAATACCAATGATCTGCGCGGAAAAATTTTACGCATACGTGTAAATGATGATGGTACGTATTCTGTTCCTTTTGGAAATCTTTTTCCAAAAGGTGAAGACAAAACAAGACCGGAAATTTATGTAATGGGCGACAGAAACCCTTACCGTATTTCTGTAGATCAAAAAAACAATTATTTATATTGGGGCGAAGTTGGGCCTGATGCAAATGATGATAGTCTTGCAACACGTGGACCGCGTGGTTATGATGAAGTGAACCAGGCACGAAAGGCTGGTTATTTTGGCTGGCCTTTATTTGTTGGAAATAATTATCCTTATCATCAATATGATTATGCAACAGGTAAAAGTGGTCCCGCATTCGATCCTGCACATCCGGTAAATAATTCAAGAAACAATACAGGGTTAACAAATTTACCTCCGGCACAACCTGCATTCATTTGGTATCCTTATGCCGTATCACCCGATTTTCCTGAAGTGGGCACAGGCAGCCGAAATGCAATGGCGGGTCCTGTTTATTATACTGATATGTTTCCAAAAGAAACACGTCTTCCCGATTATTACAATGGAAAATTATTGATATACGACTGGATGCGCGGATGGATAAAAGCAGTTACCATGTTGCCTAATGGCGATTTTGATAAGATGGAACCCTTCTTTGAAAATATAAAATTGAGTAATTGTATTGACATGGAAGTTGGACCTGATGGACGAATTTATTTGTTAGAATATGGAACAGGCTGGTTTCAAAAAAATCCGGATGCAGGATTAGCGAGGATTGATTTTATATCCGGTAACCGTCCGCCAAAAATTACATCTGTACATGTTGATAAAGCAACGGGTGCATTACCATTTAATATCAATGCAACCGCAGATGCAAAAGATCCTGAAAATGATAAAATCACTTACACATGGGATTTGGGTAATGGAACAAAACAGCAAACATCAACACCGCAATTGAATTACACTTATACCACACCGGGAGATTATAAACTTTCTGTTGTAGCAAAAGATGCAAGTGGTGATTCGGCAAAAAGCGAAGCAGTTGAATTGTATGCGGGTAATGAAACACCTGTTGTAAATATTCAGCTTAACAATGCAAACAAATCTTTCTACATACCGGGGAAGCCGATTAATTATTCTGTAACGGTAACTGATAAAGGAGATACATCTAAAATTGACCCGGCTAATTTATTTGTGTCTGTTGATTATGTTGTTGGATTTGATAAAGCGGAAACGGTGAATGCCACGCAATTAGAGTCATCACCCATGAGCGGAAAAACTTTAATGCTTTCACTCGATTGCAAAAGCTGTCATAAAGAAAATGAAAAATCAATTGGTCCATCGTTTATGCAGGTAGCGCAGAAATATGCGAAAAATCCTAACGCATCAACTTATCTTATACAAAAAGTAATTAAAGGCGGTGCGGGAGTTTGGGGAGAAACTGCAATGGCAGCGCATCCCAATTTACCTGAAAGCGATGCACAAACTATCATTCAATGGGTGTTGTCATTATCCAATCAATCAGCCATAAAAAAATCATTGCCGCAAAGCGGAACTATTACGCCGCCTGCAAACACCAAGCCCGGTGCTGCGTTGGTATTATCTGCCAGTTATACTGATAAAGGCGGCAATAACATTAAAGCATTAACAGGCAGAAGCACGGCAGTGTTAAACAGCAATACTGTAATGTTTACAGGCACTGAAAAAACAGATGGCTTCACATCATTTAATTATAACAGTCAAAACATTATGATATTGCCGAAAACCCAGGGCTGGTTTGCTGTAGATAATATTGATTTGACGAATGTATCTTCAGTTACCATAACCGCAGGATGGCAAGACCCGCCAAAATATGGTTACGATTTTGAATTACGCGCAGACGCACCGAACGGTAAATTATTAGGAACAGGCAGTTTAATGCCACCTCAAAATAAGAAGCAACAATTTGGAATGATAACTGTGAAAATGCAGTCGGTTACAGATGGTCAAAAGCATACAATATATGTAATAGCAAAACCAAAAGACCCGAAAGAATCAGTAACAGGTGGTGTTGTATCGCTAACGTTCAATTAAAATAAAAATAAAAACATTAAAGCCGCATTAAACAGATGCGGCTTTTTTCATTTTGCGTTTTGCATAAAAATAATTTATCAGTAATACAACAATTAAAATAACAAGTCCAAAAAATTCACGGGTTTCCTCTATCCACGGCTTCTCTGCTTTCATTGTTTCTGCAATATTTTCTTCGTGATGTTTGGTAATCCAGTCTATCAGTCCGTTTGTATCAAATACTTTGTATGTAGCATACACTGCATAAACTGCAATGCCGATTAAATAAGCTGTTGGATAAAATTTATTTCTAAATGCAAACCAGCACAGCAATGCGGCATATAAATAAATCGGCATCCAAACATAAGGATCAGGATCGTTGTATTGCAAAGCAGCAAATACAATAAAACAAAAACAAAAGAAGATGTTGAAGATTTTCATTATGATAAAATGTGTTTGCAAAGTATGTAATTATTGTATCGCGAGGATACTGCTCATCCTTTCTTCACTTCCTTCGCCCATGTATCTTTTAAAGTAACCGTTCTGTTGAAGATCATTTTCTCTTCAGTAGAATTTTTATCTAAAGTAAAATAACCTTTGCGCAGAAATTGATAACGTTCGTTAATACTTGCATTTTTTAATGATGGCTCTGCATACACCTTTTCAATTATCTGCAAAGAGTTTTCATTAATATAATCTTTAAAATCGCCTTCTTCATTTGATGGATCTTCAACTTTAAATAAACGATCATACAATCTTACCTCAGCAGTTATTGCATGTTGCACACTTACCCAATGCAAAGTTCCTTTTACTTTTATATTTGATATATCGTTTCCGCTTTTGCTTTCAGAAATATAACTGCAATTAAGTTGAATAATTTTTCCCGTATCATCTTTTATTACTTCATCACATTTAATAATATAAGCACCTTTTAATCGCACCATTCCACCGGGAAATAATCTGAAAAATTTTTTTGGCGGGTTCTCCATAAAATCTTCTTGCTCTATGTACAACTCTTTACCAAAAGGCACTTCGCGAAAACTTCCGTTTGCATCTTCAGGATTATCTTCTACACTTACAACTTCATTTTGTTCATTATAGTTTGTCAGCACAATTTTTAGCGGATCAAACACCACCATTCTTCTTAATGCAATCTTATTTAAATCTTCACGCACACAAAATTCAAGCAGGCTTAATTCTGTAACATTTTCTCTTTTTGCAATACCTGCACGGTCACAAAAATCCCTTATTGATTCTGCTGTATAACCTCTTCTTCTTAATCCGCTTATTGTTGGCATTCTCGGATCATCCCAGCCATCAACATATTTTTCTGTAACGAGTTGCAACAACTTACGTTTGCTCATTACCGTGTAACTAATGTTGCGCCTGGCAAATTCATATTGATGTGAAGGAAAAATATCAAGCTTTTCAATAAACCAGTCATATAATTCGCGGTGCGGCACAAATTCAAGTGTGCAAATGCTATGGGTAACATGTTCAATGGAATCGCTTTGTCCATGCGCAAAATCATACATTGGATAAATGCACCAATTATCTCCTGTGCGATGATGATGCGCTTTTTTAATGCGATACATAACAGGATCACGCATTAACATGTTGATGTGCGCCATATCAATTTTTGCACGCAGCACACGTTCACCATCATTATATTTTCCTGCTTTCATTTCTTCAAACAACTGCAGGTTTTCTTCGATACTTCTATCACGAAATTTACTGTTAGCACCCGGTTGCGTTGGTGTTCCTTTTTCACGCGCAATTGTTTCACTGTCGCTGTCATCAACATAAGCGTAACCAAGTCTTATCAACTTAATTGCAAACAGGTATAAGTTTTCAAAATAATCAGACGCATACAATTCATTCTTCCATTCAAAACCTAACCAGCGCACATCATTCTTTATGCTTTCAACATATTCTGTTTCTTCTGTTGTTGGATTGGTATCGTCGAAACGTAAGTTGGTATATCCGCCATATTTTTTTGATAAACCAAAATTTAAACAAATGCTCGCTGCATGACCCATGTGCAAATAACCATTGGGCTCAGGCGGAAAACGTGTTACAATAGAAACATGCTTGCCTTCATGCAAATCTCTCTCAATAATTTCTTCTAAAAAGTTTAATGATTTTTCTTCTGCCATAAGTTGGCAAAGATAATATTGTGCGAAGTGAAATGATAGTTACAATCTTGTTGAAATATTTGCAGCTTTAAAAAGTAATTTCATTTTTATGAACAACGCTTCAGAATTACTTTGATAAAATACACTGCATTAAAGAAGACCACATATTCCTTTTAATACAAAGCAAATTTTTTATTCTGTAGTTTTAAGCGATGCCTGATTTAAAAAATATTCAGTTTATATTAGAGTTAAATACTGAAATTATTCTTCTTTTTTAATTTTGCCCGTGCCTGCAATGCTTTGCGAGATAGATGGATTGCCTTTATAATAAACATTACCAATGCCGGCAATATGAATATCTAAAATACTATCAGCAAAAAGATGCGCATCTCCGGTGCCCGCAATTTCTACAGTTGCTTTCTCAGCTTTAAGATCATCTGCATGATAATTTCCGCTGCCTGCAATATTAATTTTTGAATCTCTGGTTTCGCCTGAAATATAAATATCTCCTGTACCAGAAATATCGCTGCTGATCTGCGGTGTATTTACATCAAAATGTATATTTCCACTGCCGGCAATTCCTAAATTAAGATGATCTGCGCCTGTAAATTTATTTGTGGTTGTAACATTACCGGCTCCATTTAACTGAAAGCCTTCGAGCTTATCTGTAGTGATGTATACTTTTATTTTTTGGGTAGGATCAATGTTTATGTCACGCTGTGAATGTATGCTCAACTCATCGCCATTAACATCTGTAACAATATATGATTGCAGGTTTTGGTCTGCTGTAATTTTTACTGATGTTGGAGTGCCTTGTGTTAATTGCACATCATAGCTGCCTGAGCATTTAACTCTGTTTACAGAAGATATGTTACGTTCCGATGTTGTAATATTTCCATCACCACGAATAGTTTTTTGAAATGGGTTCATGCAGCCTGTTGCAAATAAAACAATACATGTTGCAGTAAGTAGAAGTCTCATTTTGTATTATTTGATAGATAAAGGTAAATGATTAAATAAATTTATTTAATCAATGACATTTCTCCAACTTCCATTGAAGACGGATGTGCTGCATCATGCAAAATAGTTATTGTTTCCTTTTTGAAATCGCGGTCCTGAGCTGTTGGAATGTTGATGAATTGTTGAGGATTTCTGTCAACCAACGGAAACCAACTGCTTTGTATTTGAATCATAATTTTATGACCTTTTAAAAATGTATGCGCAACATCATTCAATTGAAACTTTACTTGTGTTGGTTGATTGGGTACAAATGGTTCAGGTTTTTCAAAGCTGTTCCTGAATTTTCCGCGCAACACTTCGGCTCTTACCAATTGTTGTGTAGAAGAATTGTCAGGTATTACATCAATTACTTTCACAATAAAATCTGCATCGGTATTGCTTAAGCTTACAAATAAGTTTGCAGTTATTGGTCCGAACAGCGTAACATTATTTTGCAAAGCATCACTTACATAATACACTACATCACTTCTTTTTGAAGCAAAAGTTTGATCAGCACCCATGTATTCATTAATACGATTACTGCTTTTCTTATCAATGTAGGGAACAGGATTTGCAGGATCTGAAATATATTCATCTTTACCTTCTGTTGCAGCTTTATTCAACAACAATTCATGATCTTTATTTAACCACCATGTTGCTTTTTTTATTTCTTTTGGCGGCCATGTATTAAATGATTTCCATTCATTACTTCCCGTTACAAAAACTGTTGCTTCACCTGCATTAAAATTACCTTTGCCTTTTAAATAGTAATTAAAAAAGTCAAATTCCATTTGCTGAAATTTTGCATTCAGGTCTTGCCCAAATTGATAGCCTGCGAAATGATCCCAATTATTTCTTTCCCATGCACCATGTGTCCACGGACCCATCACTAAACGATTATCATTTTTGAGATTTTGTTGTTCGATAGCTTTATAAGTGTTCAATGCGCCAAACATATCTTCTGCATCAAACCAGCCACCAACTTCTAACGTAGCAGGTTTTATATTTTTTAAATGTGGACGAATATTTCTTGCCTGCCAGTATGAATCTTTTGTTGAATGCTCTAAATATTCATTCCATATTTTTGCTTTGTTATGATAATAAGTATCGTTGAAATTATGGAGTGCGCCTGTCTTCAAATAAAAATCATATACATCAGTTATTTTACTTTCCAGTGTTGAATCAAGTTGCGGATCACGTTCTCTGGGGCCTGTTCTTGGTGCATCAAAAAAATTTTCAAAACTAAAATTATCCATTAGAAAAAATGCACCGCGATGATTAGCATCATCGCCATCAAACTCATCTGTAACAGGTGCCTGCGGCGATACTGCTTTTATTGCTGGATGTGCATTAGGTAAGGAAGCTGTTGCATAAAATCCCGGATAAGAAATTCCATACAAACCAACTTTACCATTATTGTTATGAATATTTTTCAGTAGCCAATTAACCGTATCATAAGTATCGCTGCTTTCATCAACCTGTGTTTTATCTTTCTTGTTATCAATCGCCGGCGTCATTTCCTGAAACTGACCTTCACTCATGTGCCTGCCGCGTACATCCTGGTAAACAAAAATGTATTTCTCTTTTATAAAAAGTTGATTAGGTCCAAGTCTTCTGGGAAATGTATTCTCACCGTATGGTGCAACAGAATAAGGTGTTCGTTCAATTAAGAAAGGATATTGTTGTGAAGTATCTTTTG
>JAICKT010000575.1 GCA_025927795.1 Parafilimonas sp.
GTCTTAAAGACCTGACAGGTTTAATAACCGTTCAAACAAAAAAAATAAACGACAAGATTGAAATTATAGTAAGCGATAACGGCAACGGTATTCCGCAGAATATTATTGACAAAATTTTTCAGCCATTCTTTACTACAAAACCAACAGGGCAAGGAACGGGATTGGGCTTATCTCTTGCTTATGATATCATTACCAAAGAGCACAACGGAACGATCAAAGTGGAAAGTAAAGAAGGAGAAGGCTCAGAATTTATCATTAACTTATCTATAATATAGCTTAGCCGTGCCAAGGTGATTGATCCTCTATTATGGTTCAGCCAATTTATCAATAAAACACAGTATATTTAAAAAACTATAAAACTAAACTTATGGCTATTAATCCAGCCGCAACAAGTATTCATCACATTTGCCTGCGGTCAATAAATTTTGATGTCACAAAAAAATTTTATCGGGATATTCTCGGATTTCCGTTGGTTGTAGATACACCCGAATTAATTATTTTTTCTGTTGCCGGTATCTTTCTTGCTTTTAAAAAAGCAAATCCAAGAAATAAGGAATTTTCTGCTTTCAGTCCCTTCGAAGTAGGGCTTGATCATATTGCGCGTACCTGCGAAAGCGAAGATGAACTTCATCGCTTTGCTAAGGGCCTTGCAGACGCCGGCGTTGATAATACCGGCGTTAAAACAGATCCTGCTTTGAATAAACTATATGTTGCTTTTAAAGATCCTGATAAAATTCAATGGGAGTTTTACATGAAATAATTTGATTCTCTATATGCTGAATCAACAAATTGATGATCTAAACAGTATTGCATGGAGCAACCGTGTAAACGATTCCCAAAAAACCATGCAATGCAGTAAAGAAGCTATTGAACTTTCACGCAAAATCAATTATAGTAAAGGCCTTGCTGATGCACTAACACTGGAAGCTTTCTGCTATATACGTACATCAGACTTTGATAAAGCAACCGCTTCTCTTAATGAAGCAGAATCTATTTATAATGTTTTAAAAAATGTTCGTGGTCTTGCTCCTTTAAATGAATATAAAGGAATAATTGAACGCTATCATGGCAACAGCGGTATTGCACTTGAGTATATTTATAAAGCACTTGAGCAAAGCAGGCAAACATCATTTGAAGAAAATGAAACTACTAACCTGTATCAAATTGGTGTTACATACAGGCAGCTTGCTAATTATGATAAGGCGCTTGAGTATTTATTTGATAGTCTTTCATTAGCACGCAAAATAAAATTTGTTTTGATGGAAGGCTATAATATGAATGTGATTGGTTCTATTTATTTTGAAACAGGAGATTACAGCCAGGCACTAATATATTATAAGCAAGCGCTTTTAATTCGCGAACAATGCGGTGATAAATGGGGAGAGGCAGGGAGTTTAGATAATATCGGCTTTACTTATTTTAAACTTGAAAATTATTCTGAGGCTGCTAAATATTGTAAAAGAAGTTTGGCAATAACAAAAGAAACGGGCGATAAAAAAGGAGAAGCAAATTCTTTATTACATCTCGCCGAAATTTATGGAAAGAAAAAAGATGTATCTGAATCAGTAAGATTTTCAAATGAAAGTTTACAAATACGCAAAGCAACCGGAGACAAGCGAGGTGAAGCCGAAATACTTTTATTTCTGGCTGAACTTTATATAAACCAGGTTGACGGTGCAGAAAAAAAGAAAATCCCTGAATGGCTTGCAGCGGCATTAAAAATAAGTGAAGAAATTAAAGCGTATGATCTTGTAAGCAAAACAGAGTTTCATTTATATGAATATTATAAGTATAAAAAAGATTTTAATGAAGCCATTAAACATTTAGAATTACATATTCAATTTGAAAAAGATCTTCATAAAAATTCAATCAATCAAAAAATTTTAAATCTCGAAATATCGTACAAAGCTGAAGAAGCAAGAAAAGAAGCCGAAGCAGTAAAACAGCAAAATGAAGAATTAACCAGGCTTAATAAAGAAATAGAAAAACAAAAACAACAATTAGAAGAAACCTTGCAAAATTTAAAAAATACTCAGGCGCAACTCATCTACTCAGAAAAAATGGCTTCGCTTGGAGAGCTCACTGCAGGCATTGCGCACGAGATTCAAAACCCCTTAAACTTCGTGAACAATTTTTCTGAGGTAA
>JAICKT010000533.1 GCA_025927795.1 Parafilimonas sp.
ATAGCAATATGCATTACGTAAGTTTCAAAGCAAAAATAGGTTGCAGAGTTGAAGGAAATATTGCAACTTGCTTTGCTAACCAATAATAAATTAATTATGAAACAAATAATACAAACAGAAAAAGCACCCAAACCAATTGGTCCTTATAACCAGGCGGTAAAAGCCGGAGATTTTTTATTTATCAGCGGGCAGGTTGCCATTGATCCTGCAACAAATGAAGTTATAAATGGAAATATAAAAGAGGAAACGCATCGCGTAATGAAAAATATTGAAACGATACTGCATGAAGCATATCTTACATTTCAACATGCGGTAAAAACAACTATTTTTTTAAGTGATATGAATTTATTTGCTGAAGTAAATGAAGTGTATGGCAGCTATTTCAATGGCGATTTTCCAGCGAGGGAAACGGTTGCCGTAAAAGGTTTGCCTAAAGGCGTTAATGTTGAAATAAGTATAACTGCCTGTTTAACGCTTTAATAATATTCAGCCTGGTAAACAGTTGAAAAAGTTTTGCTCTCCGAAGGCTGTAAAGTAATCAGTCCGATTTTATTATTAAAAGCATCCGGTGCCGAACTTAAATTTTCAATGGCCATACTGTTGCGATGCGGTGGAGTGTAAACTTGTAAATACGGATAATTTTCTAACCGCAATATTTTCAACCTTAATTTATTTTTTATGTCTTCGATAACACACGCTGGCTCTGCAGTGTTTTTTAGCAAAAAGCAATTATCAAAAAAATTGTCACTCAATTTTTTCAAAGTTTGAAATTCATTAAAAGAAAAAATTTTGCCTGTTGGTAACAGCTTATCATCAAATTCTAAAATCTGCTCTGCATTTATTTTAAATAATAAATCATTAATTAACTGATTAAATTTAAAATATGGATGCCATCCATCACTCAAAGGCATTTCTTTATTTGATTTATTAACTATTGTTGTAGTAATTGAAAGTTGATTATTTTCTTTAAGACGATAGGTTATTTCGCATGAATATTCAAATGGGAAACCTTCATCTTTTTTGGAATAAACATATTGCAGTGTTACAAAAGCAGAGTTGTTATCTGCGCCGGAATTAACAATATTAAACATTGCATCATATAATAATCCATGTATAGCTTCTGCACCTATAAAAAATTTGCCTGTTTTATATTTTTCATTTTGAAACTCATATTCACCATTATTAACTCTGCATACAAAAGGGCTAAGCTTTGCACTTTTAAAACCATTAGTAATATTTTCTTTTGCATCGCTGCAAGATGCAAAACCATCAATAATATTTTGTTGCGCATTAATAATAAAGTTATTCAGTAAGCCACCAAACGTATATATAACCGCTTCTGTTTTTTGCTGTTCGTTTTTTAAAACAACTACCGGAAAAAGATCATCATCTTTAATGTTCACAGAAAATTTCATTCTTTTTATTTTAAAGTATTTGAAGTAGCAACGGCAATTTTAGAATCTGCCGTTCCATAATATAACCACCATTTATTTTTATACATAACCAATCCTTCAGCAAAACAAACATTATTTACTTCACCACTGAATTCATAAGACTGTTCAGGTTTCAGAAAATAATTATTCATCCTGTTTATAATTTTTGAAGGATCATTTTTATCAAACAAAACTTCGGATACTGTATAAGTTCCGAGAGGCAAATTACTATCGCCAATTGCAGGAATATTGCGACTATTATAAATTAAATAAATTCCGTTGCCAGTATATATTGCGGGCGGACCGCTTTCAACTAAATCACAATCAAATTTTTTTGCACGTGTTGGCACAGCAATTTTTAATGTTGAAACATTGTTACCGAAATAAACAGAATCATAACCAATATTTTTATTTGCAGTTGTTTCAACCGGCGACCAATGAATAAGGTCTGTTGATGTTGCAAGCCAAATATATTTATCGCCCCAGTACATCCAGTATTTTCCATTAATCTTTATTGCGTATGGTTTTCCATTTGCATATTCTGAAACGATAGAACCTGATTTAGACCAAATATTTTTATACTGCTCCTCGTTAAAAACAGGCCCGCGTTTTTCCCAATGAACTAAATCTTTTGATGTGGCAATCATCAGCCTTGCGATTTCATCATTATAAGCTGTATAGGTTAAATAATACATGCCGATGCTATCCTGAACTAATCTTGGGTCTTCGCAACCACCAGGCCATTCATATTTTTTGTACGCATCATTATCAGGATATAAAACAGGTGAAGCATTTCTCGTAAAATGAATTCCATCTGTACTTTTTGCAAGACCTATTCGTGAACAGCCTGCGCTATCTTGTGCACGGTATAACATAATCATTGTATCATTTCTTACAGTGATTGCAGGATTATAAACATTCTTGGCCTCCCACTTAATTTCTTTTTGTTGAACAGGACAAATAAATTTTAAATCGCCGGGTTGCATTACAGGGTTTACAGAATCGAGCTTTGAAAAAGGCAGCAGCCATTGTTGTTTTGTATTTTCTGATGTTACAACCTGTTTCTGTTTTGTTTTGCAGGAAGCGAAGCAAACTATCAATACGGATAAAAAAAATTTATAGTGCAACCGGTTTATCATCACTTATTTTCTTTAAATAATTATTATTCTGATGCTTTAGAAATGTCTAAG
>JAICKT010000407.1 GCA_025927795.1 Parafilimonas sp.
GCTATTGTTGCAGATGCTCCTTTTATTGCAAGTGAAAACTTATTAAACAACGGTACATAAATCTGAACTTTACCAAAATATTTTTGAAAAAATTCCGCGCGGGAAGGATTAAATGTATAAGCCGCATTGCCATAAAATGTAATTCCTTTTACAGGCACAATAGAATCATCAGCATTAAAATAAGTATAGGTTAGCTGAACTCCTGTGTAATTATTTGTTTCAAGTGCATCCTGGTTTAAAGGCTTGAAAACTTTACTTACATATCGTTCCGTATCATTTAAAATTCTTACACTTTGAAAAAATGCAGTTGCGCCTATATTGCTTTTCCCGAAATTCCTGTTGATACCTGCGTTCACAAGACCCTCTGTTGTACGCATTCTGAAATAATTTTTATCGGTTGTTGATAATTCTGTTTCATTTCCCAAACCAAAAAAATTTGTCCAGCGTATTGCATCAAAATTACCAAGCAAAGTAAAATTCCATTTATTTATAAGATGCGTAAATATTGCTGAGTATGTTGTACTGATTGCTGTTTGAGAAATTGAATAATGCAAATCAATTTTTTGCTTTGATGCAAACGGAAAGCTGCGCCAGGAGTGAGTAGTAATTCCATACCCGAGACCAATAAAAAGCCTGTCTTCATTATTATAAAAAACAGTAGGCTTTAAATTGTTTTTGTTATAATTAAAATCATCGTATTTAAAATTATAAAGAACACTATCTTTTTTTAAGTGCAATGAAGCATGAAGTGTTTCAAAAACATTTTCTCTGTTATCATAAATATCCGTACTGCCACTACTATTAATTTCTACAAAAGAATCTTTTGCCGGGCCACCGAAAATGCGAAGATGAATATCGCTGTTGCTGCCATTAATTTCATACATATCTTCTCCATCTATTCCATACAATCTTATTTCTTTTGTTTCTGCAGCATTAAATTTCCTTGAGTAAAAAGCTGTATCAGATCTTTTTCCGACGTTGTCAATTCGAAAGATTTGTACGGTGGTTTCTCCTGGTTGCAATGTCTTCACATAAAAATATTCTCTTTGTTTACTTCCGATAATTTCTATTTGTTTTGCAAGAAAAAAATAATATTCTTTTGCATACTTAATTAAATGGTTACGCCGCACTTTTAGTTTTGCTATAAGTTCATTGCCTGATATTTCAAATATTTCAGGCGGCAGTTGTTGAATTGATTTTTCAATTACTGTATCGGTTAATTCAGCCTGGATTGATTTTGCCGCATTTATCCAGTTATCCAAATTCATTTCATTCAAAAAAAACCTATCCATATTTCGCTCTTCGTAATTGAGCATTTTTATATTGGAAATTTCATTGCCGAAGTTTTGCATAAATCCTAATTCCGAGCCCTTCAAAACCTGGTTAATAATTACACCATCATGCGTAAAAAAAGCCTGGTCACGATCACGCGGAACGGCAGTATAAACCTTTGCGATTGTATCCGCAGAACCCCATTGCCAATTGTCTTCGTGCCTGTCCCAATCTGCAATCAACATATCAAATAATCTTACTTTTAAAAAAGCAAACTGGTTTGCACGGCTTGTATTATCTGCTTCAAGTTCTTCAACTACATCATCTGTTGATGTAAAGTGTTTAAAGTTGCCGAGATTATCCGCGTCACTCCAGTCTCCGCTTAACCTCTGTTCAAAAAGATACAGATCATCACCAAACTTATCATTAAATGTATCAAGCGCAGATTGTTTTGGTACGTAAACAATTTGCGGATACGTATGATAGATACCCAACTCTTGTTCCATCACGGGCAAACCAAATGCACCATAAGGATAAGACATCGAAACACCATCATTAATTATATCTTCAATAAATGTGTGCTTATATTCGGGCAGCACTACATCGTTTCTTGATTTATCTATTGAACGCAGTGTATATTCTTTACCTGCTGAATTTTTTAACTGAAGCGTTTTTGTTTCATTACCGCCGCCAACTTTGTAGGGCTTTAAACCTCCGTAAACACTATCAAGCCATAACAAAGGAACATGAATTGGTGTTGTCCATTCTTTACGACGATTGCGCCCCCAAAGCCATTGATAAAAATGTGGTTTGTTATACTGCGGTCCTGCCCTGATAATTTTAAATTGAGAAGTATCTGTGACTGCAATTTGGGCAATGCAGTTGCCCGTTAAAATAATTAAACATGATATTAAATAAAGCAGCTTGTACAATGTATTAAATATATAAAGATGTCAAACATAATGCCAGCAAACCAATCTTTAAAACATCAACCTTTTTCAAACTTATAAAGCATACTCGTTAGAATTTATCCACCAGAATTTTTTATGATAATTAATCCTTTGATTCCAGTGTTGTGCCTTCAATAATAGGCAAGTTCTTTCATGCACATCATCACGGGATTGATCATAAAAACAAAACGTTACCGTGTGGGCATTTTCTTTATAGACCATCTCTAAAAATATTTTTATGCAGTTTGCAAATTTATCCTTCAACTGAATTATGCGGCAGGAATAAATTTCATCCAGCTTTACACAACATTTCATTTTTTTATTATGGTCAACATCAAGCAGCAAAAGCTTTTTATTTGTTTTGTCAAAACAAATCATTTTCTTTTTAAATACATCTTTATAATGTATTATCAATCCGTTTTCTCTTACCATATTTTCAAAATCTTTTGCTATGGTTTCACTGTCTTTTTCTTTTCTTTTTTTTAAAACCATCAGTAACAGAATTGTAAAAATTGCAAGCATAGAAACTGCTATGCTTAATAATATAGTTGTATGCATTTTAAAATAATTTAGGTTAATAAGTGCATTGCTTATGCTTACTTAATCCAGTAGTTTTTTAAGTTAATAACCTGTAGTGTTATGCGGCTTTCTGTTCTTTGTGTATCAGTATTTTTGAAAGCCTGCACTCCCAATTCTTTATTTTGTCCGCAAGCTTTTTTAGTACACGCATATCGTGAAATTTATTTCTATTGAATACCAAGGCGGCAGGTGTTTTTTCATTTTTAAAATGAAACTGCAATGCAATCGAATTTAAATATTCTTCTATCCTGTTTTTCTTAAAATTATTTGTATTTATGGCTGTATATATTTTTTTCACTTTGCATGATTCCACTTCACCTAAATCAATAATTTTTGAATGATAGGTATTATTGTTCTCTTCTACAAGCAAAAGTTTTCTTTGTGATATATCCACCCCGATTATTTTATTGCTTAATACTTCGCGCCCTGTAAACGTAAGCTTATTCAGAAATCCAAGCTTATTAAAAAACGCAATCAATTTTTGCTGGCTTCTTTTTAATTTATTATGAGGCATAGTAATGATGATTAAAGGTTACACTTTAGTGCAATCAATCAGTAAGATAAATTGCCACTATTTAAAATATTTCTCTTTGAAAAAAATGTAATTGGCTTCTTTGCTTCAACAATAAAATATTAAATACAAAGAAGAACTTTAAATTCAACCCCGTACTTATAATTAAGCCGGGGTGCAGTTATTAAAGTCTTTGTAGCTTGAGAGATAATATAATTTGCTGCAGAACGGAAAAAATTCAGTGAACGAACATGTAAAACAATCGCTTGTATCAAGAATGATTTTATTTAAAGAACACTTAAATGTATTATAATAAAATTTATCGTTCACGTTACAAACTTAATCAATGAAGTACAGATGACTGCTTTTACATACCTTATGTATTGTTAAAGAAAAAAAGTGAAAACACTGCAGCAATCAGTCAGCATTTTTAAATAAAAAATTATTTATTCAAGCAACTATATTTAAAAATTGTACTTAACAAACTATATTATTTTACCATAAATCAGAAAGCAATTTTTATATTTTGATGAACAGCATTCTTATATTTGAGCGCACAAATTATTAACATGAAAAAAATCTGCCTGCTTGCCTTTACTTCAATATTTTTTACAGCGTTTTCATTTTCGCAAA